>DATLUO010000282.1 GCA_035533075.1 Pirellulales bacterium
AAACGCGTCGTTCTTGCGTCAGGTGCAACAGGTAGGCCCGGACTTGCTCTTGGCTGAGTCGTTCGGGCGACTGTCGATAGTGCCGCGCCAGGCCCACGACGTGGCTGACATACGAGCGAATGGTGCCCGCGGAACGGTTGCAAAGTTGTAGATCCTGGATCAGACGCTGGCGAAGAGGAGTCATGGGAGTGCCCTTCTGGAAGTGCCGGAGACGGGAATCGCGCTCACCTTCCCAGCATGCGCGGACCTCCACACGCGCGCGCAAGTCGTCAAATTCGGTATCTTCGTTACCACCGGACCAGGGCTTTCTGACGACCCGTCATGCAGCTTGGCGTCATCACTTCCATCGCCCCCCGCCTGCGGGCTCGCCACCGCGCAGCGGTTTAGTCCAATTTGCAATAACGGGAAAAACCCGAGGGATTTCAGCATCTCGTAGTTCCGCGGTGGTATGTTTCCGGCGCGGGCTTCCGGCATCGTGCGTCATTCTGGCGCGGCGTTGGCTTGCGCTGCTTTACGTCTCGCCACGGTCCATCCGCCACTCCCACGCCTGGGTGGCGCAGGCCATGCCGCTGGCTCGCCCGGCGGTTGCTGACGCGGGCTGTCTACAGAGCGGCCGCTCAAACCAGCCTCCGCCGGGCAAGCCGGCGGCGTCCGCTCGGAACCAAACCATTCTTGTGTTCTATCTCGCGACTGGCTTGGGATTGGATCAGTTGCAGGCGTCCGCCTGCTTGGCTCCCCGTGTTCTACCGCGCCGTTGGCTTGGGACCGGATGTTTTTCGACTTCTCACCGCAGCCCGAGGAACGCCGGCGGGCTGCTTCGCCGCACGGACAAAAAAATTGCTCAAAGAACAGGCAGCCAGAGGACCACTACGCACATCATTTGAGCAGCAGCCATGCGCTCGCGGCCCCGTGCATGGGAACCGTTCTTGACTCGCCGGCCTCAATCCATCAACATTCAGTGATGGATTGACCCGCCTCGCCGGCACCCCACAGCCCACCGCGTGCCCGGCGAAAACGCTTGCCTACCTTTTGACTTTCACCAAGACGTTGATGGCCGTCGCGCCCACCGTACCCGCTGGCGTTGTTTTTCGCCTTTGGCGATGCTGCGCCGTGATGGGCGTGGCGGTTGCCGCACTGGCGTGTGCGTTGCCCCTGCTGCGTCGCCCGCCGGCGGACCTGCCGGAAATGACCGTCGTCCATCGCGGCGACGTGGTGGCCACGCTCGATGTCGAGGGCAATGTCGAAAGCGCGCACAACTTCGATATCACCTGCCGGGTGAAGGGCGGCAGCACGATTTTGTGGATTGTGCCCGACGGCACTCACGTGAATCAGGGCGATGAGCTGGTGCGGTTCGATTCGTCGGCCATCGAAGATTTGCTGAGCCAGCAGGCGATCGTCGTCGAACAGGCACGGGCGGCCCAGATCGCCGCCGAGCACGAGCTGTCGGCGGCGCGGCTGGCCTTGCCCGAATATGTGCAAGGCACGTTCGTCGAGCTGAACCAGCAAGCGGACGCGGCCATCGCCACGGCCGGGCACAACCTGCGCTTGGCACAACAAACGCTGGCGGCCCACCGGCGATTGTTTCGGTCGGGCTATGTAGGGCACGGGCAAGTCCAGGCCTGCGCCTTCGGCGTGGAACAAGCCGAGCTGCAGCTTGACATTGCCCGGCGGGCCAAGACCGTGCTGGAAGATTACAACCGCCCCAAAATGACGCAAGAGATCGAGACGCGGCTGGCGACGGCCGCGGCACTGGTCCGCTCGACGACCGCCGAGTTCGAGTTGGCACAGAAGCAGTTGGCCCGCTATCACCAGCAGATCGACCACTGCACCGTGCGGGCACCGCACAGCGGACTGGCGATCTATGCCAACGACCCCCGCCGCTCCAGCAGCGACGGTCCCCAGATCGAGGCGGGCGTGTTCGTGCGCCAGCGGCAGGCGGTGCTGTGGTTGCCCGACTTGGCGACGATGCAGGCGCGAGTGCTGGTTCACGAGTCTTCGGTGTTGCGACTGCGGCCGGGGCAGCGGGCCGCGGTGCGTGTGCGCGGCCGCGAGTTTCCGGCGACGGTCACCCAGATCTCCAACCAGCCGTTCCCGATGCGCAGCAGCCAGCAGCACCTGAAATACTTTGTCGTCGTGGCGAAGATTGAAGAGCCGTCGCCCGGCTTGCGGCCCGGCGAGAGCGCCGACGTGGCACTGTTGCTCGACTACCGGCCCGACGTGCTCCGCGCGCCGTTGGAGACCGTGGTCAAGGAGCGCGACGGCGCGTTCGTGTGGGTCGAACACGACGGCACGCTTGAACCGCGGCGCGTCGAGCTGGGGACCTGCGGTGACGACGGCATGGCGGAAATCCGCCGCGGCGCCAGCGAGGGCGAACAAGTCGTGGTCAACCCCCGCGACACGCTTCCGGAAATGGGCATCGAGGTCGATTCGCCCTCCGAGCGCGGGCCGGACCGCTTCCGCCCGAAGCAGCACGTCACTACGGCGTCCCACGCGCAGCACACCGGCGGGAATGCCGCCGGGGGATAAAGGGGAGAGAGCGGAGGAAGACGAATGGCTAAACTACAGATCGCCGTCGCGGGCACTGGGAGCACGCGTCTCCGCTCGAGCGACAACTCGACCACTTCCGCGCCATGATCCGCAGCGAATCGCAACCGTTGGTGACGGCGCAAGATGCCGTGCAGAATCGCCGCGTCGCTGCGGCGATCATCAAGGCAGCGAAGAGCGGCAACGCCGTCATCACGTCCTGAGATACTCAGGTGATCTCCAGAATGACTTTCAGACAACCATTGAGCTTGACCAACATTGCCGACGACAGCTTACCAATGACGGCGGAGACCCGGTCTTCGCTGATGGTGGCCAGTTGCAGGCAGGTTGCGAGAGAATCTTGAGCCAGTCCAGTGGCTTGGCCTTCTGGAGTCGTTATCTCAATCAGGAGATTCGCCGCGTCCGCGGCGCGGCTTAGGTTGCTGGTGATCTCGGCGACAATGATGTGCCGCTCACTTTGGTTGTACTTATCCGCCTGGATGACGACAGCCGGCCGCTTCTTGCCTCGGCCACCGGCCGCGTGCGGGACTCGTGTGAGGATGACGTCGCCGCGCTGGACCTTCATCGGTGGTCGTCCTGATAAGGTTCCATCCCTTCCCAGCCCAGGGCCTCAAGCGTCTCAGCCCGCAGCAGATCTCTTTCCTCGTCCGACCAGGCACCCGCGTCATAAGCGGCCAGTTGGGCGTACTGTTCCTCGGGCAGCAGGACGAAACGCTGCTGCGTCTTGGGATTGACCAGTCGGGGAGGACTGGTCTGCGCCTGCTCCAATGCACACACTTGCTGCTCGGTCAACTCGATCATGACAATCTCCTTCGTTCGATCGGACTCACGCGATCCACAGATCACGACAAGCCTGTTCGTACCTCCTCCCCGGCAGATTATATCATACCGATTGCCCTCAGATACTCTGAGGACGGCGACTTTTAGTCAGCGCGTTTCAAGCGATTCAGAGTCTTGTAACCCTCGTGCCGGAAGGCTTGCGCTGTGGGCTCGTAACCGACCCCGTCGTTGGTCTCTCTCGGTCTCTCCCTCCTCCGCAAAGCGGGCCGGCGAAGCGCAAAGCTCGCCGGCCCACCGCATGCTCGTCGGTCCGACTTTGCCAGGCGCGATTAGAACAACTCTTTGATCACGCGGCCGGAGTTGGCGATCTTCATCGGGCGGTTGTTCTTGCTGGTGAAGGTCTTTTCCAGCGAGACGCCCAGGGCCTTCAATACCGAGGCCATCACGTCTTCCGAGGTGTACGGCTCGGTCGTGACTGCGGTGCCGTCTTCGTTGGTGGCGCCGATGGCCTGCCCGCCCTTCATGCCGGCGCCGCCCACCACCACGCTCCAGCTCCGCGCCCAGTGGTCGCGGCCGGCGGTGCCGTTGATCCGCGGCGTGCGGCTGAACTCGCCCATCCACACGATCGCCGTGTCTTGCAGCATGCCGCGCTGATCGAGGTCTTCGATCAAGGCGCTCATCGGCCGGTCGAGCTGCGGCAGCTTGTTCTCGAACGTGGTGAAGATGTTCTGGTGGTTGTCCCAGCCGCCGAAGTCGACTTCGACGAACGACACGCCTTCTTCCACCAGGCGGCGGGCCATCAAGCAGCCACGGGCAAAACCCGGATTGGCCATGCCCATGCCGCGGCCAGCCGGGGCGCCGATCACGCCGTACCGCTCCAGCACTTCCTTCGGCTCCTTGTCGGTCTTGAAGGCCGCCATCTGCTGGCTGGTCATCAGCGAGATGGTCTTCTCCAGGATCTTCTTGTGGTCGTTCGGTTCGTCGCCGCGACTCTGCTTGGCGAAGTTCTCTTCGATGGTCCGCAAGGTCAGCAGCCGCTGCTCGAGGCGGGCCTGATCGAGATCGAACTTCAAGTTGCGCACGTCGCCATTGGTGTCGACCACGAACGGCGCGTAGGTCATGCCCAAGAAGCCCGGCCCCACGCTGGCGCCGCCGATCGAGACGAACGGCGGAATCTGCAGGTCGGGCACCTGATCGGCCAGCTCATGGGCCACCACCGCGCCGTAGCTGGGGTGATCGACCGTGGTGCTGGGCACATAGCCGGTGTGCATGTAGTAGCGGCCGCGGTTGTGATCGGCCTCGCGCGTGCTCATGGAGCGGACCACGGCCACGTGCTTCATCTGCTGGGCCATCAGCGGCATGTGCTCGCAGATCCGCAGGTCGCCGGTGGTGTCGATCGGCGTGAACTTCCCGCCGGTGTTGGTGCCCGGCTTCAGATCCCAGATGTCCATCGTGCTCGGTCCGCCGCTCATCCACAGCAGGATGCACGCTTTGTGCTTCTTCTTCAACTCCGCGGCGCTGGCGGCCAGGGCGTTGGTGAAGTTGATGGCGGGCAAGGCCAGGGCCGACGCGCCGGCCAGGTGTTGCATGAAATGCCGGCGGCTCATGCCGGCGGGCGTGACGGACGTTCGGAACATGGCTCTTCTCCTGGGAGGGGTGTTTTGCTGGGTGGCGGCCCAGCCGTCATTATAGCGGCGGCTGCGGTCGTTGCCCAACGAATTACAGGTCTTTGGTTTTTGGGTTTCATAGGGTGGGACCAGCGAGCTTGCGAGCGCCGGCCCACCGATAGTGACGTCGTTTACGGTGGGCCGGCGCTCGCAAGCTCGCTGGTCCCACCCACCTAGTGATTCAAGATAAACTCATTGCTATTCAAAAGTGCCCACCATATATCTTCCAGCGCGGTGGTGGTGTTGCCGGACTGCGCGGTCAACAGGCTGTTGGCCACCTGCACCTCGCCGCGCGAAGGACGCCGGGCCAATGCCGCCAGATACAACTCATTGAGCGCACGCTCGGCCTTGGGCGAAAGCTGCGACAAGAAGCTGCCGGTCTCGCCGCGGGTGGCTTTGCGTGTCAATTCGCCGTTCATCATCACCAAGGTCTGGGCGATGGTGCCGTCGAACGTGGTCGCTTCGTCGTTCTCGTCGGTGCCGAAGGCGATGGCAAACTGCTCCAGCCAGCGGTCTTTCAGGCGTTGCTGCTCTTCATAACCGGCCTGCGTGCGGTCCGCCCCAGTCGCCACCAGCAGCGACTCGTAAAGCTGCTCGGCCGACATCTGCCGCAGGTAAAAATGACTAAACAGCGGCGGCGCGCCCATCGTCGGGTCGTCGGCCGCGTTGCCCAGCTTCGGGCCGAACTTGCTCGACAGGGCGTAGGCGTCGCTGAGCACGATCCAACGCATCAGCCGCTTCAGGTCGTAACCGTGCCCGGCGAATTCTTCGCCCAGCCGGGCCAGCAGCTCCGGGTGCGAAGGCGGATTGTGCGGACCCAGATCGTCGACCGGCTTGGTGAACCCGTACCCCAGAAAATGCGCCCACAGACGATTGACGATCGCCGCCTTCAACTCGTTCGAGCGGCTCACCAGCCGGGCCAGCTCGCGGCGGCGATCGACGACCGACACCAGCCCGTTGGGATCGATCTTCGTGCCGTCGATGAACGTCGGATAGGCCACTTGCAAGATGCCGTTGCGCAGCTCGAAGTAGACCTCCGCCTCGCGCGGATCGCCTCCTTCGCCGGCAAAATCTTCGTCGACCAGCCGCACCACCTTAAGCTGGTTCCCTTCCCGCTCCCGCTCTTCACGTGCCTGGCGGAAGAAGGCGTTCAGTTCCCAGAAGCGGTTCTGCTTCCAATCGTTGAACGGATGGTTGTGGCATTGCGTGCATTGCAATTGCAGACCCAAAAAAATCTGCGCGGTCTTGGCGGTGGCCGGCGCCGCCCGCTCTTGCAGGTGTTGCAGCAAGAAGTTTACGGCGCCATTGTATTCGGAATTACGGTATTCCGAGTTACGGTATTCGGAGTTACCGTACGCCACCTCGAGCGGCCGGTTCGCTCCCCTGGCGCTAATCAATTCATAAACGAACTGGTTGTACGGCTTGTTCGCCAAGAACGAACGGCGGAGATATTGCTGCAGACCCTCGCGGTTGACGGGGCTGTTCGGCTCCATGCCGCCCGTGCGGCCGATCAGCAAGTTGGTCCACAGCGTCGTCCAATATCGGGCGAATGTCTCGACATATTGGTCGCTATACTGATCGTCAGCATGCGGGCCTTCACCCAGCAAACGATCGACGAGTTTTGCCCGCTTGTTGCGAGCGCCGCCCTTAGACCCATTGTCGATCAAGAACGCTTCCAGCTCGTGGATCGTGGGAATGCGGCCGATCAGGTCGAGATAGACGCGGCGGCACCATTCGCTTTCGGTGGCCACCGGCGATGGCCGGACGCCCGCCTCTTTCCAACGGCTTTTGAGTGCCGCATTGATGTAGGCGATGATTTGGGCGTCGCTCGTCGCCGAGGTCGAGAGAGCGCTTTCCAGCGAGGCGGCTGCCAGTGCATTGCCGGCCGTGCTTGGATCGTCCGTGGTCCGTGGTCCGTGGTCCGTGGTTTTCGTAGACAATCCGCGCTCGGGGGCCGTTGTAACCGCGCCGCCGGCAATCGCCGGCGCATCGGCGGCGTTGGAACGGATTTCGTTTCCTTCAGCGCGCCGCACAGAAGGAACAGGCCTGGTTGCTACACCGATAGGCCTGGTCGCTACATCGATAGGCCTGGTCGCCGCGTTCGCCCGATCGGTTGCCTTGGCCGCCGGACGCGGTTGCGCTTCCGATGGCCGCCTCGATGGTTTTGAGCGCTCGGCCACGAGCGGGCGGGCCTTTTGCAAACGGCCGCCCGCGGAGAAGACCCAATAGCCGCCGGCCACGATGACGAGCGAAGCCGCCAGCGCCAGCGGGAGCCAGCGTGTTGAGTGCGAGCGATTTGCCTCGGCGACCTCGGGCCCGCCGTTGGCGAGGCGGGACGCCCGTGAGAGAGAGAGCGAGGGAACGACAATCGGACGTGGCGCAGGGGGGACGCTGCGCATCGTCTCGCTCTGTCGTTCCCTCGCTTCCTCGCTCCGTCTCTCCCTGAGCGCGGCGACGATCTTATCCGTCAAGTCCGGCGTCTGCGCGCCGCCCAGGGCTTCTTCCAAACAAGCTTCCAGAATCCGGTCGTTCACGGGCCCCGCCTTTCGCCGGCCAAGTTTTTTTCGATGCACTCGCGAAGCTGCTGTTTGGCCCGCTGTAACAGGTTCTTGGCACCGTCTTCACTCAGTTCCAGTGCCGTGGCGATGTCGGCCCGCGAGGCCTGCCGGCCGAACCGCAGATCGAGGGCCTGCCGTGCCCGATCGGTCAGCTTTTGCAGACACGCGCGCAAGGCGTCCATCAGTTCTTGGCCGTCGTCTTTGGCCGCCCAGCGCAGCCATGCGGCTTCGGCCTCGTCCAACTCGGTGGTGGCCACGGCGCGGCGCCGGCCGGAGAGGAACAGATTGCGGGCGACCTGCCGCAAGTAAGCGGCGGTGGCCTGGCGGTTATAGTCTTGAAACGGTTTGGTGAGCACGGCCAAAAAGGTGTCTTGTGTCAAATCATCAGCTTCGGCGGCCGGGCAACCCAGCACTCGCAAGTAACGCCACACGCCGGTTTGATGTTCGCGGACCAGCCGGGCCACATCGAGCGGCAAGGCGTCGCCATTGACCGCATCGCCTTGGACCGCATCGCCTTGGACAGTGGGCGAGTCGGGCCCTGGCGGGGCGGCGGCGCCCGTGGTAGCCGGTTCGTTCGCCATTGACCTTAAAGCGCCGGAAGGGCCGAAATGTACTCAAAGAAAATGCCAAAAAGTTGCCGCACGGCATAAGTCATTGTAGCAGCGAGCTTTGCGGACTGCAGTCGCTTGTTCGGCGACATTTCGATAATATGGAAGTCGGTGCAAAACCATTCTTTCCACGGTGATTCATGACCGCGATCAGCACTGGATTGAGCTCGGAGCTTACGGCTACCGTGCAAAGCCTCGCGTCGCGCGTCGAATCGCTTGAGCGTACGCGAGGCGAGGCCGCCACAGGTCGATGCGCGCCTGGGCGACCCGCGAGCGGTAGACACACGACGTGATCGAAATCGAACCCGACGGCTTCTCGATCGTTCCGCATGTCATCGACGGTCGCCAAGCGGATCTGTTAATCGCAGCCGTTGATAAGCACCACCCTGGCCGTGCTGCGGCCTATGGGCGACGAGACCTGTTGAGCGTGCCGGAGGTCGTCGAGCTCGCGACTTCAAAAGGCATCCGGGCGCTGGTGGTGCCGGTGTTGGGTAAGGCGGCTTTTGCGGTCCGCGGGCTGTGGTTCGACAAATTACCCCTGGCGAACTGGAAAGTCGCCTGGCACCAAGATCTGACGATTGCCGTCCGACAGCGTGTCGACGTGGCTGGCTTTCAGGCTTGGTCGGTCAAGGATGGTGTACCTCACGTGCAGCCGCCCGCCGAAGTTCTCGAACGCATGCTGGCCGTCCGCATCCATCTCGACGACTGCGGCCAGCGCGATGGGCCGCTGCGCGTCATTCCTCGCTCGCACGGGTCTGGTAGGCTGTCGGCCGCGGCCATCGAACAGTGGAAACAGACCGGCCAGGAGCGCGCCTGTTGCGTCCCCCAAGGCGGCGCCTTGTTGATGCGGCCGCTGCTGTTGCACTCCTCGTCCGCCGCGGACCATCCAGGTCACCGTCGAGTGATTCATTTGGAGTTTGCGTCCGGCGAACTGCCCGGCGGACTGGAGTGGCACACGCGGCTGTTATAATTACCTGCGCCGACCGAATCTGCTAAACTACCCCCACGCCCCGCCGTTTTTCAGCTCGCTTGTGGGTGCTTTTCTCCGTGATGGCGTGGGCCGCGCTGGTCGCCCTGGTGTACCGAGCGGTAGAACGGGAGTACACGACCTATAGATCGGCCTGGGAGTCGCCGGAGTACCAGCCATGAGCCGCCGTTTTCAGTTCAGCTTGCGAGCAGCAATTCCCGCTGACCCAAAAAATGGCCTGAAATTGGGGGTTGGGGCGGCCGGCTTTCGCGAACCGGCGGTCTGAACAGGTGTTCTCGCGCGGCAGGTCGGTGGCTATAATCTGGCCAGCGGTTTCGGATGACCG
>DATLUO010000283.1 GCA_035533075.1 Pirellulales bacterium
GACCGACACCAGCGATTACACCACCGCGACCGGCAGCGTGATGCTCGCCGTCAATCAGGCCACACCGACCCTGAACTGGCCGACGCCGGCCGCCATCACCTACGGTACGGCCCTGACCGGTACGCAACTCGATGCCACTGCCAACGTCGCCGGGAGTTTTAGCTACTCACCGGCCACCGGCACGGCACTCGGCGCGGGGCAGCAACCGCTGAGCGTCACGTTCACGCCGACCGACACCAGCGATTACACCACCGCGACCGGCAGCGTGATGCTCGCCGTCAATCAGGTCACACCGACCCTGAACTGGCCGACGCCGGCCGCCATCACCTACGGTACGGCCCTGAGCGGCACGCAACTCGACGCCACTGCCACCATCGGCGGCTCGACGCTCGCCGGGACTTTCACCTATACGTTGGCGGACGGCACGCCCGTGTCCTCCGGCAGCGTGCTGGACGCTGGGCAAAACCAGGTGCTCAATGTCGCCTTCACGCCCACCGATACGACGGATTATGCGACCGACACGGCCCAGGTCGAGGTCAACGTCGACCCGGCGCCGCTGACGATCACTGCCGACGATACGAGCAAGGTCTACGGAGCGGCGCTGCCAACGCTCACCGTCAGCTATTCGGGTTTCGTGAACGGTGACACCGCGGCCAATCTGGCGACGACACCGACGCTCTCGACGACGGCGACGGTCAGCAGCCATGTCTCCGGCAGCCCCTACGCAATCACGGCCGGCGGCGCCGTCGATACCGACTATACGATCAGCTACGTCGCCGGCGCGCTGAGGGTCACGCCTGCCAGGTTGACGGTCGAGGCCAACGATGCGAGCAAGGCCCAGGGCGCGCCCAACCCGACCTTCACCGATACCATCAGCGGTTTCGTCAATGGCGACAAGAGCAGCGTCGTCAGCGGCACCGCGAGCTTGAGCACCACGGCCACGACGACCAGCGGCGTGGGAAGCTACCCGATCATCGCGGCCCTGGGAACGCTCAACGCGGCCGACTATAAGTTTATCTTCGAGGACGGTACGCTCACGGTGACCTCCTCGACGTCGTTCGTTGCCAAAGACGCCGTTTATACGGTCGGCTCCGGCAGCGTCACCATCTCCGCCGCTGGCGGCCTGCTGGCGAACGACACGGGGCCGAGCCAGCTTACCGTGACGGCCGGCACCGTGGTGGGTGCCCAGGGCGGCACCTTCGTGTTCCACGCCGACGGCTCATTCACCTACACGCCGACGACGAATTTCCCTGGCTACGACAATGCGCCGTTCACCGTGACCGATACGTCGGGCGACATGGCCACGCGCACCGTCACCGTGTTATCGCAGCACGCCAGCGTGGTCTGGAAGTTTTACGAGTCGGTGCTGAACCGCGTGCCCGACCCGGCCGGCCTGCAGTATTGGACCAACTATTTCAACAGCGACGGCGATACGGGGCAAATGGCCGTCGGATTCTTCGAGAGCACCGAACTGCTCGACAGAACCATCACCGATTATTACCAGCAGTACCTGCTGCGCTCGCCCGACGCCGTCGGACTTCCGTATTGGGTAGGCATGTGGCAGGCCACGGGCGGGTCGGAGCAGATCGAGGCCGGTTTCGCCGACAGCCCGGAGTTCTACAACTCGGCCGGCGGCACACCCCAATCGTGGCTGAGCGGGCTTTATCAACGAATTCTGGACCGTGCTCCGGATCCGCAGGGCCAGCAGTTCTGGCTGAATGACTATCAGCAGCAGGCGGCGGCGGGCGTCGATCCCGGCACCATACGCCACGAGATCGCGATGGGCTTCTTCGACAGCCCGGAGGCGTTCGGCGACGACGCGACCGGCTGGTTCCGGGAGTACCTGTTCCGCGCGCCGACCGACGCCGAGAAGGCGCAGTACGTGAACCAAATGGAAGGCGGCTCCAGCGACCGCACGATCGAGCAGGAGATCACGGACCTGCCGGAGTACGCCAGCAATCCGGCGACGCCGGCCGACGGCAGTGCCTCGCCCTTGGCGGACTACTACCAGAAGCCCGCCCAATCGCAGGCGGTGGTGTCGGCCAAGGACGCGCTGTTTTCGAGCTTGTAGGCATCCGACGGACGTCGTCGGCTTTATGGCATTGCCCTTCGGGGCGATGGCAGCTCCAAGTCGCGGCGGCAATCGAGCAGCCACCTGCCCGGCTGGGGCGGGCAGGTGGCCGAGAGGCGGCGAGCTTAGGCGAGCGCGGCGGTCGAGGAGCGACTGTCGCAGACGAGCAGACGGCAGGCATCGACGTCGCCGCGGATGCGCTCGAGCTCGCCCAGCACATAGGGACCGTAATCGAGCCACTGGCCCGACTCGATCGCCCGCCAAAGGGCCGCCAGCAGCTCGTCGAACAAGGCCAGCGTCGTCGCCAGTGGACCGCCGATTGCCGACGGCGGCGGCGAGTTGTCGCTGATTTCAAGCACCGCCGCGCCCTCATCTTCTCGAGCGGCGCTGGGAGCCGACTCGCCGCGCTCGAGCGCCGCCGCACGTTGCCGGTCCAGACGCTTCAGCGCGGTGGCGAACAACAGAGCCAACTCTTTTGGGTAGTTCTACGCAGCCCGTTGCTCGGCCAGGCTGCCCGAGGCCGCCTCGGGCCAGCGGCGCAGCACGACGGCCGCCATGTGCCCGCCGAACGCCACGGAAAGTTTCAAGGCGTGCTCGAACTGCGTCTTGCGGCCGACCAGCGGAATGCAATCGAGATCGCACTCCGGGTCGGGGTCGGTCAAGTTCGCCGTGGGCGGGGCAAAGCCGTCGCGCATGGCCAGCGTCGTAATCGCCAGTTCGACGCTGCCGGCCGCGTTCACCAGGTGGCCAAGCATCGATTTGGTCGAACTGAGGCAGATGCGGTCGGCGGCGCGCCCCAGTGCCCGGCGGATGCCCCGCGTCTCGACAATGTCGTTTTGCTGCGTGCCGGTGCCATGCGCGTTGATGTACCCCAGGTCAGCGGGGCCAATGCCGGCCCGCTGCAATGTGGCACCGATCAGATAAGCCAGCGTTTCGCTCTCGGCGTCCATGCCGGTAATGTGGTGCGCCTCGGCCTGCATCTTGCCGCCGGCGATCTCGGCGTAGATCCGGGCGTCTCGGCGCAGGGCGTGGCTGAGACGTTCCAGCACGAAAATGGCGGCGCCCTCTCCCATCACAAAACCGCTGCGGCGGCTGTCGAAAGGCCGAGACGCCTGCTGCGGGTCGTCGTGATGGGCCAGCACGCGCATGGCGCGAAATCCGGCGGCGAATAGTGGATCGAACGCCTCCGCGCTGCCCGCCAAGGCGATGTCGCACTGTCCGTCCTGAATGCTTCGGGCGGCCGAAAGCACCTCGACCAGTCCGCTGGCGCAGGCCGTGGAATGGCACAGCCGGGGACCCAGCAGTCCGTGCCGGTTGGCGACCGTCGCGCAGGCGGTGTTCGGAAACCATTGGTGCCACCAGGGAACGGCGCGCCGCTCGGACAACGGCGGCGCGCCGCGCCGCTCGTCGAACCAGCCGGCGTCGCCCATGTGCCCGCTGATGGCGCAGCCGAAGCGGTCCAGATCGACGCGCCGCAAGTCGACCTCCGCGTCGCCCAGTGCTTCCTCCGCCGCCCGGAGATTGAGCGTGATCCACTTGAGTTGCCCGGCAAACTCACGCTCGATCGTGACGGGGGCGCCGATCGAGATGCTTTGGGGCACGTCGGGCAAGCCGGCCAAGGAGCGAATGCCGCTCTGCCCCTGGCGCACGCCTCGCCACACCGTCTCTCGGTCGTCTCCGAGGGAGGCGATCATGCCGATGCCAGTGATGACGATCGGCTCGGGACGGCAGGAGCGAGCGCGTGCCGTCAAAACCATCACTTCCTCGCGTTTAATCTCTGTGGATTTGGTCGGGCTTCGGCAGCAGGAATCAGGCGGCAACGCCTAAGCTGGCAGGCGACAGGTTCCCTCGCTCGGCGGGAAAGTACCTAAAAGCGACCCGTTCGCCTAGCCGAGTTCCGCCCGGCGTATGCCCGCCGGGCGCAGAAACGCGTTTGCATGATGGTTGGCGAAATGTCTGTAGGGAACGGACTCCGTGCCGTTCCGCGCGGATCGAATGATCGTCCCTCGGCATTCGGCGGAACGGCACGGAGTCCGTTCCCTACAGAGTCTTGGCCGCGCGCGAGGCGCAAAACCCGTTCCTGGACGCATTCCCCACAGGTGCCGCAGTTTCACGCGAATTCTCGCCCAATCGCGGTCCCGCCCGTAGCGGCCCGCGAGGCGTTAAAAATTTTTTTGCCCAGCCTGTTGCATTCGCGTCCAAAGCTGCTAAACTCTGCCTTTGTGGGAATCAAGCCCATAAGCTGGCCTGGGCTGGCGAGTATTGGGGAAATCAGCCCATTACAGAAAATGTGGGCAACGGAGATGCCTGGCGAAAGCGGTTTTGCGGTCTCCTATGCCCGACGTAAACGAGTTCATTCTGGGGGAATTTCAGCGGACGTTCGACGAACGTTACCGGCTGGCGATTCCCACCGAGTTACTCGCCGCGATGGGCGGTGAGCAGGAAGAGTTGATTTTGGCCAAGGAACGGCCGGGTTGCTTGAGCCTTTGGAGTGCTCGACAGTGGCAAAGCAAGTTGACGGCCGGCGTGGACCTTGTGCAGGCGAAGATGCGCGCCGGAAAGCTGGAAGGCAAGCTGGGGCAAGTGCAGCTTTTAGGTCGTTTGCTCTCGTCGCGTCATCGCACGGTGCAGCTTGCCGCCCGCGGCCGGCTGATTGTGCCCGAAGGCTTTCGCGAGTTTTTGCACGCGGAGCCGGGCAGCGACGTCATGATTGTGGGGGCGGCGGTGTGCGTGGAGATCTGGAACCCCAAAGCCTGGATGACCTATCTCGAAGGCCGCATGCCCCGTTTCCGGCGTCTGTTCGATCGCCTCTCAAGTTAGTGAAACAAGTTCGCGGAGAAAACGTCCAGCGCTCACGCCCGGTATGAAAGGGAGTCTTGTCTTCGTCCCGTCCGATGTCACCCGGGCTGGAAAAGCAAACATCCAAGGATTGGAGCTATTGGCATGGAGGCCATTTTTCTTCCTTTCTGCCGGGCGTGTTCTTTTAGTCGCTTCATTTCTCCGGAAGGTGGGCTTTGACTTCCACGTAGGCCATCCGCAGCTCGTGCAGCAGGTTGTCGAACAGCCGCGTCTCTTCGTCCGTGCGGTTGCCGGTCGTCTTCTGCTCCAACATCTCCAGCGTGTCGATGAAGTGCTTGGCCTCTTCGAGATGCACTTCGGGCTTGCCGGAAACGGGATGCGGAATCTGTCCCAGCGAAACCAAGGCTTGCGTGGCCATCGTGGTCAGCAATACGGCCAGCGTCGCCGGCGGAAACAGAGCCGCAGTTTCGGCCTGGACCTGGGGCGGCGCTTGATGAAGTTGCCGATCCAGCGCCTCTTTTTCGGCTTGGGCCTGGCTCTTCCAGTCTTCATCGACGATCAGCTTGGACTTGGGTTGTGGATCTCCAGAGGGTTGCGAGCTCACGGTAATCTCCGGGTCGTTCACGGACCAACTGATTTCGTCTGCGCCTTCTCGGCAGCTCGGCGCTTTGCTGCCTTTGTCGGGGATGGATTCTTCTCTTCGTCCTGAACCCACAAGGGACTCATCTGGAAAGTTGGCTCCGGCTGTGCCAACGAATGAGCCACCACCTGCTTCACAAGCCCGTAGGCCTTGACGATGAGATTCAATCCGGCTCCGTCCCCCAAAGCCAAGGAACAGCCGTTCGCATCCATCCAGTGGCCCAGTTCGTCACGGGTTTCCTGGTTGATGCGGTTTGGCCCCACAATGGACGCTGACTGCGGCTTCGGTTCGATTTCGGCCGTTGGAAAGAACCATATCTCATCGAAGCCGAAAAACAGGCGCGAACGAAGGCTTGCCTTGTGCAGCAGCCTGGATGGAAGGATCAGGCCTTTCTTGAGCGTCGCGGCCCCGTTCAATTCGGCACGCAGTTCAGCGTTGCCCTCCAAGAGCGATGCAGGGTTCGTATTACTGTCGAGGCACGTGATCAGCGCGTACGCCGCGCTTTCCGATGAGCGAGGAAGAGCGCCCAGGAAATCTCCGATCGAGCTATCTAACCAGCCAGCCACATAGCCGTTGTGATGCACCATACGATCATACTCCGTGAGCGAGGTGTTGGGGATCCACTTGTGCGGGAGGCCAGATCGGGCCATGCGTCCTCCATGCCGTCACAGGCTGACGGTCAAGCCGTCACGGCATTTCCAGTTCCCTCGTCCGTTCACTGCGAGCGGCATGTCGCTCCAAAGCCGCCGCCACAAAGCACGCGAACAGCGGATGCGCGGCCGTCGGCTTGCTCTTGAATTCCGGGTGAAACTGCACGGCCACAAACCAGGGATGGCCCGGCAACTCGATGATCTCCACCAGCGAACCGTCGTGATTCGTGGCCGCAAACAGCATCCCGTTGGCCGCGAACTGCTGCCGGTAGACATTATTGAACTCATAGCGATGGCGGTGCCGTTCGTGAATCATGGTGGTGCCGTAAGCGGCCGCCGCCCGGCTGGTCGGATCGAGCAACGCCTCCTGGGCGCCCAGCCGCATCGTGCCCCCCTTGTCGATGATCGTCCGCTGCTCGTCGAGCAGACAGATCACCGGGTGGGGCGTGTCTTTGTTGAACTCCGTCGAATGCGCTCCCGACAGGCCCACTTCGTTCCGAGCAAACTCGATCACCGCGCATTGCATGCCCAGGCAGATGCCCAAAAACGGCATCTCCCGCTCGCGGGCAAAACGGATCGCCTCGACCTTGCCTTCGATGCCGCGCTCGCCAAAACCGCCGGGCACGAGCATGCCGTCGTAGCCCGACAGCAGCCGCTCGGGCCCCTCGCGCTCCACGTCCTCGCTCTGAATCCGCTGCACGCGGACCTGGGCCAGGTTGGCCACGCCGGCGTGGTCGAGCGCTTCGTAGATCGACTTGTAGGCGTCGCGGTGCTCGGCGTATTTACCGACCACGGCGATGCTGATTTCGTGCTCCGGGTTTCGCAGCTTGTGCAACAGGTCGCGCCAATCGTCCAGGTCGATCGGCCCGGCCGACAGACCGAGCCGCTTCACGATCAGCTCATCGAGTCCGTTGTCGACCAGGCTCAACGGCACCTCGTAAATCGAGAAATCCTTGTCCTTCTCTTCGATGACCGCCTCGCGCGGCACGTTGCAAAACAGGCCGATCTTTTCGCGGTCTTCGCGGCTGAGCGAGCGTTCGGTGCGGCAAACCAGGACATCGGGCTGAATGCCGATCTGTCGCAGCTCCCGAACGGAATGCTGCGTGGGCTTGGTCTTCAGTTCGCCGGCCGCTTTCAAATAAGGCACCAGCGTGAGGTGAATATAGAGGCAGTGTTCCTTGCCCACGTCGAGCGAGAACTGGCGGATGGCCTCCATAAACGGCTGGCTCTCGATATCGCCCACCGTGCCGCCGATCTCGGTGATGACCACATCGACGGCCTCGCCCGCCAGCTTGTGGATGCACGACTTGATCTCATTGGTGACGTGCGGAATGACCTGCACGGTCTTGCCCAGAAACTCGCCCCGCCGCTCTTTGTTGATCACGGAAAGGTAGATTTGCCCGGTGGTGTAATTCGAGTCGCGGGTGAGCGGGCTATGGGTGAACCGTTCGTAGTGGCCCAGGTCGAGGTCGGTCTCGCTGCCGTCGTCGAGCACGTAGACTTCGCCGTGCTGGTAGGGGCTCATCGTGCCTGGATCGACGTTGATGTAGGGGTCGAACTTCTGCATTCGCACCCGCAGGCCGCGCTGCTCCAGCAGCATGCCGATCGAGGCGCTGGTCAGCCCTTTGCCGAGCGAGCTGACGACGCCGCCGGTCACGAAAATAAATTTGGTCATGAAGGTCTCCGTATGCCGAAACGAGCGGCGTCCGGCCGCTTTGTTGTACGAATTCGATGGTAGCGTTGCGGCTGGCGTTTGACAAACGCCTCGGCTCGCCGGAAAACAACCCGCACCCGGCCGGCCCGGCGAAGATGCGCAAACGCGCGCACGAAGACGTGCAACTCGGCGGTCAGGGCGTGGGCGGTCTCCCACCTATGCCACCGCCGCTGCCGCGGAAAGGCAAAACGCCGTGCGTCAGCGAAGACGCGCAACTGGCAACCCCCAAAAAAGCCGCGTTTCTTCGAAGGTGCGCAGCTCGGCGGCAAGCCGTGGCCGCTCTGCCGGCCGAGCCAGCGCCGGTGCCGCGGAACGCCGAAAACGCCGCGCGCCAGCGAAGACGCGCAACTGCCGCCGCGCAAAACCCCCGCTTTTTTCGAAGACGCGCAACTCGCCAGTCAACGTTGCCTCGTGCGCGCTGCGATCTGCCTCGGCGTCCGGCTCAATCATTCCTCTCGTTCTACCGCGCGGCTGGCTTGGCACGGATCCGTGGCGGGCGTTCGCCGTCCATCGTTCCCGCGGTTCTACCGCGCCGCTGGCTTGCGACCGGCCTTTTTTTGGGTTTGTCACTCCAGATCGACGAATGCCGGCGGGCGGCTTCGCCGCAGGACAAAAGAATTGCTCAAAGAAGGCGACCACTATGCACATCATTTCGGCAGCCGCCCAAAACCCCCTCTGTCAGGTTAATCGATGGGCAAAAACCCCGTGTTCGCTCGGCTGACGCAAATTTGCAGCAGCCGTGCGCAAGCCGTGGCCGCTCGGCCATCGCTCAGCCTCCCTGCTCAATTCTTAGGCACGCGTCGAAACGCTCAGCCGGCTCGAACACGCCAAGCAGTTCGCCAGCGCGGCCACCGTCGCCAAGCTGCAATGGGCGTTGGATGCCGGCGAAAGCCAAACGGGCGGCGCCAAACGCCGCGCCCCTGGCAAACGGAAGGAACGCAAGTAAACGCGCGCCAATCGACCTGATGGCCCGCAAGCTGATCCACCGCCCTGCGCCGATCGCCGGCATCCGCCGAAGGGTGCGTTTTGCGATGACGCGCCAGTCTTCCGCGCCGGACAGGGCTGCCAACACGCGCCGTCGTGAAACGGTTGCGGCAATCATAGGGCAAACCCCAGCTCACGCGGCAAATGCACGAGTGCGCTGGCCTTGACCGCCGGCAAGCTGGATTGTATTATAATACAAACACGCCACGAGAGGTTTATGGGCCGGGTCGTTTTTATCTGGGATCTCGAAGACGACCCGGAGGGGAACTACTGGCACATCTGCGTTGAGGGACATCACGGCTTACGAAGTCCCGCCGCCCGGTCCGCGAAAGAAGAGAGAGAAACGATGAAGAACGATCGGAATCATAAGAACAAGGACGCCAAGGCTCGGGCGCGGGTCGAGTGGACTGTCGAAGACCGTGCGCGGCACCGGGCTATCCGAGAGATGTTCCGCGACTGGCATCCGTCGCCCGAAGAGTTGATCGCCAGCGGCGAGGGGGCAAATTTCGATTTGCAGGGCGAATATCGCGACTTGCGGCCGTTTGTCGATGAGATCAAGCGGGCCCGGGAAGCGGCGGGACTCACGCTGGCTGAGGTGTCGCGGCGCTGTGGTATCGACCAACCGGCCCTCTCGCGCCTGGAAAACGGCCACAACAAAAACCCGACGCTCGACACACTCTGGCGTTACGCGGCCGCCGTCGGGCGGCGGCTCATCCTCTCCACCGCAGCGGTCCCCGACACGCGCCCGCAGCACAGCAAAGCCAGGCGAGTCGCCGCCGCGCGAAAAAAGTGAAAGTCTGGGTGTCTTGCTTCGCCCCCCTCATATTTTCCGAGTTCGGCCGCCGCCTGCGCGAGAACGGCCAGCGAGGGACCGATCACGGAGCGGCGGCGCCGGTGCTGCTGGCCGGCCAGCCCGTCAAGGGCGGCTTTCTGGGCGGCCCACCCGATCTGACGAAGCTCGACGCGGGCGACGTGGCCTACCAGGTCGACTATCGCGATCTTTACGCGTCCCTGCTGCGACAATGGCTCGATATCGATCCCACGCCGATTCTTGGCGCGCGGGTCACGTCGCTGGAAGTCATTTGACGGAAATCGAGCCGGTGTAGAACCACCGCTTCAAGCATTTATCGATCGGGCCGCGCGGTCGGCAGAGCGATCGCTTGGCGACCTCGAAGACCCCGCCGCGCGCCATCACGGCCCTTTTCTTTTCTTGCTTGACCGCTGTTCGTAAATATGTGAACATTGCGGCGGCGCTTGACCGCCGTTTGGAAATCCGCTTTATGTCGGTCCGCCGAAAGTCATCCGAAGACCACGCGGTGGCTGCACCGTGTTGCCCATGCGCTGCCCGTGCCGTCAACGTGAGGCGATGTTGGCTTGTTGGAAACGTTTGAATGGCCGATGAACTTCCAACGCTGAACGAGCATGGTGTGCTGCCGCCAGGCGTACATTCCCTTTCGCTGGAGGTCATCGAGCGGTTATTTGCTCCGCTCGGATCACCGTAGCGGCGGAGACTGTTTCAGAGACTGAAGGACTATCTGCGAGAACTATGGGCGGCGGAGCCGGAGGCAGAGGTCATCGTGGATGGAAGCTTTGTGATGCCGCGCGTTGACGGAGAGCTGGGGCCAAGCGACATCGACCTGCTCGTGGTGATGCCGTCGACGTGGTCGAATGAGGCACCGGTAGCTCCCAGCGAGTATAATTTGCTAGCGCATGGGAAAGTACGCCAGAGGTATCACTTTGATGTCTTCGTCGTGGAGGCTGGCTCGATCGAGAAGAAGGGCTGGATCGAGTTCTTCGGGCAAGTGCGTAGTAAATGGTATGAGCCGTTGAATCTGCCTGTTGGGTGCGAAAAGGGAATCGTGAAGGTGTTGCCATGATCAGGAACGACGAAGAGCTTGAGGTCGTTCGCCAGCAGTTGGGTCGCGCTGAGGCCGCTTTTTTGTCGCTCGAAAAGAGCATGCTGCCGAAGAACCGCGCGAAATTCAATTTGATGTCCGAGGGTTATTTGCAGATGATCGTTCGGCTGCGATCGGAAGTGGATGCCTATCTGGGGCTCGAATCGGCCTACGCCGTGCGGCCCTACCTTGTGATAGCGCTGGAGGGCAATGGAATCACGTTTGGCGAAGCGCCTCTGAGCGTGGTGGCCGGCACACTTGCGCGACTGCGTCTCGCTTTCGACCTGCTGTGGGAATCGACAGCAGAGAACAACGATTTTGACGCGCCGTCTCGCGCCGCCAATGGTCGCGTTTGCGACCCGCCGCTCTTGGGAATCGCGCCCAGCGGCTTGCGCATCCTGTTGGGTGAACCTTGCCTCGAGGATCAGGAAGCGACTGCCTTCCGCCGAACGACCGAGCTCCTCATCCAGGGAGTGGAGATGGCCGGCGGTTCGACCGAGCCCAGCCGCAATGGCGGTTCGTGCGCCGACAAACGCCGTGCAATCTATGAGGCTCTGCTCTACGTTTCACCTACCCTGGAAGGCGAGATCGAAACTGTCCGCATCGGCGGCCGCGCCGTCGGTGATCGTCAGTTGCCGCCCCTGACGAAAGCGTCGACGTGCTGGCTGAAGGAAGAGGTTCATCGCCTCGACCAGGGTGCCGCCGAACAGTCACCCGCCCCGCAAGCGCACTGATAAGCCGCACCAGGGGTTGCGCTGGGCTGTCGAATCACGGCCCTTCGGGCCCTTCGGGCCCTTCGGAGCTGCAAGCGTGCCGGTCGTGTCGGCTGTGCGGGCCACCAAAACGCAGCCGCGATTTTCCGGGGCGCGACCCAGTGCCCTTTTCGACGCTTCCAGCCTAAAATGGGTGAGTCAAGTCAAACCCCTTCTACGCCGGAAATCTCGACGTGAGCTTTGCCCTTCAACTCAACCCCTTGGCCGGCACCCTGGCACAGCGGCGGCTGGCCGGTTGGCAGGGGCTGTTGCCCCAAATCACCGCCGCCGAAGCCGCCCTGCAACGGCTCAGCGATCACGACCTGCGCAAGCAGAGCCTGTCGCTGCGGTACCGCGCCAAGAGCCAGGAGCCACTCGACCGGCTCCTGCCCGAAGCATACGCGATCGTCCGAGAGGCCGGCCGACGCACCATCAACATGCGTCACTTCGACGTGCAGATCCTGGGCGGCATCGCCATGCACCACCATTCGATCGTGGAGATGCAGACGGGCGAAGGCAAGACGCTTACCGCCACGCTGCCGGTCTATCTGCACGCCTTGGCGGGCCGGGGCGTGCAGCTTGCCACGGTGAACGACTACCTGGCCCGCCGCGACGCGGAGTGGATGGGGCCGATCTACGACCTGCTGGGCATGACCGTGGGCGTCATCGAGACGCAGATGCCGCAGCCCGCCCGGCGCAAGGCCTATGCCTGCGACGTGACCTATGGGACGGCGAAAGAGTTCGGTTTCGATTTCTTGCGAGACCGCCTGCTGTTGCGGCGGATCAGCGAAGGCCTGACGGATTTCTTGGGCGGCATGCTGGGACATCAGGGAAGTTCGGCGGAAGAGCCGGTGCAGCGGGCCGCCAACTTCGTGGTGGTCGACGAAGCCGACAGCATCTTGATCGACGAAGCCCGCACGCCGTTGATCATCAGCGCCTTGCCGACCGACGAAGAACGCATCGCCGTCGAGTGCTATCGTTGGAGCGCCAAGGTCGCCGACGAGTTTGAGGATGAAGAAGATTATACCTACGACCACGAGAAACAATCGGTGGAGCTCACGCCCGAAGGCCGGCAGTTGGTCCGCTCGTTGCCCAAGCCGCCGGTCATGGACGCGGTGGGCATGTTCACGATCTACGAGTACATCGAGCGGGCGATCAAGGTCAACCGGGCCTTCGTTCTCGACCGCCAATATGTGGTCCGCGACGGCGAGATCGTGATCGTCGATGAGTACACCGGGCGTCTCTCCGAAGGCCGCAAATGGCGCGACGGCATTCACCAGGCCATCGAAGCCAAGGAAGGCGTGGAGGTGACGGTGGCGGCCGGCCAGGCCGCGCGGGTCACGGTGCAAGACTTTTTTCTGCGTTACGAGCAGCTCACGGGCATGACCGGCACGGCCGTCAGCTCGGCCGGCGAGCTGCGCAAGATCTACGAAGTCAACGTGGTGGCGATCCCCACCAACCGCCCGGCCATTCGCACGCGCTATCCCGACCGGGTCTTCGGCACGGCCGAGCAAAAATGGCTGGCCATCGTGGAAGAAGTGCGGGAGCTGCATGCCCAGGGCCGGCCGATCCTGATCGGCACGCGCTCGATCGACAAATCGGTGCTGCTCTCGGAATTGCTCAAGAAGGCCGGCATCGAGCACCGGGTGCTGAACGCCAACCAGATCGCGGAGGAGGCCGACATCGTGGCCCGCGCCGGCCTGCGCGGCAAAGTCACCGTCTCGACCAACATGGCCGGACGCGGCACCGACATCAAGCTGGGCGAAGACGTCGCCGGTCTGGGCGGCTTGCACGTCATGCTGACCGAAATGCACGACTCGGCCCGCATCGACCGGCAGTTGATCGGCCGCTGCGGACGCCAAGGCGATCCGGGCACGTACCGTCAGTACCTGTCGCTGGAAGACGACATCTTGCTGGCCGGCCTCGGCCCCGACAAGGCCGAGAAGCTGGAGGAGCTGGGCCAGAGCTCACCCGGTCCGTTCGACCACCTGGGCCGGCTGTTCCGCAAGGCGCAACGGATTATCGAGCGCCGCCATTTCCGCGACCGCCGCGTGCTGATGTACTACGAAAAAGAGCGGCAGAAACTGCAAAAGCAGATGGGACAGGACACGTATCTGGACACGGCAGGGTAGGAACCGCCATGCCCGATCCACTTCGCCAGGCGGTGGCCGCCGCGGCCCATCTGATCGTGCTCAAAGTCGGCACG
The DNA here is from genome assembly GCA_035533075.1 of Pirellulales bacterium. Lineage (NCBI taxonomy): Bacteria > Pseudomonadati > Planctomycetota > Planctomycetia > Pirellulales > Pirellulales bacterium. The sequence goes on from DATLUO010000283.1 coordinate 13,712, forward strand.
CGCATCCTCACCCGCGCCGACGGCCGGCTCAATGAAGAACGAATCGCCGCGTTGGCCGACGAGATTCACCAGGCCCTCAACCTGGGACGCAAGGTGGTGCTGGTCAGCTCCGGCGCGGTGGGGGCCGGCATGGGCGCCTTGGGACTCACCCAGCGGCCCCGCGACCTGGCCCACCTGCAAGCCGTGGCCGCGGTCGGCCAGTGCCAGCTCGTCCAGACCTACGACCGCTCTCTGCGGGCCTTCGGCCGCCACGCCGCGCAGGTGCTGTTGATCGCCGACGATCTCGACGACCGCACGCGCTATCTGAACGTCCGCAATACGCTGCTTACGTTGCTGGAGTACGGCGCCGTGCCGATCATCAACGAGAACGACACCGTGAGCGTGGAGGAGCTGCAAACCACCTTCGGCGACAACGACCGGCTGGCCGCGATGGTCACCAACTTGCTGCGGGCGCCGCTGCTGGTGCTGTTGTCGGACGTCGACGGGCTTTACGACGGCGACCCGCAGGTTGCGGAGTCGAAACTGATTTCCACCGTGACCAGGCTCGACGAGTCGGTGTTTGGCTTGGTGCGCGACCGCCGCACGGGGCTGAGCAAAGGGGGCATGGCCAGCAAGTTGGCGGCCGCCAAGACCGCGGCCCTGGCCGGCGAAAACGTGATCATCGCCAACGGCCGCGAGCCGGGCGCCTTGGCCCGCATTCTGTCGGGCGAGATGGTCGGCACGCTGGTCGCCGCGCAGGGCCAGACGATTACTTCCTGGAAACGCTGGATCGGCTTTACCGCCCAACCGCGCGGCCAGCTTGTGCTCGACGACGGTGCCCGGCGGGCGATCGAAAAGCAGGGCCGCAGCCTGTTGGCCATCGGCATCGTCGATTGCGTGGGCGACTTCAACAAAGGTGACGTAGTGGCCCTGCGGGACCAAAGCGGAAGCGCGTTTGCCCGCGGATTGACCAACTACGCGGCGGCCGACGTGTTGCGCATCAAGGGCCTGAAGACCGACGCCATCGCCGCGGCCCTGGGGCATTGTCCCTATCAAGAAGTGATCCACCGCGACAACATGGCGCTGACCGGGTAGTCCGCCTTCGCTTTAGGAGTGGGCCGGGCCGTCACGCCGCCAAGGAGTAACGCCGCTCAGCCAACCCGAGCTGCCGTAAAGCCAGTTCCGACTTTTGCTGCCACTCCAAGCCATGTGGCGCGCGGGTCGCCCTAAGACAGGCCTCAAAGGCGGCCTGATTTCGCTTGGCCAGATCATTTGTCGGATCGAAGCGGATGGCCGCCTCAAATGCAGCACCGACCAAATCGGGCGAAAAACCGAGTTCGGCCTGAGCGATCGCTCGCCACTCTTCGAGTTGACTCTTTACCGTGTCCGACGCCTGCATCTTGAGCCCCGTTTCGCACATCGCGCGGCACTCGTCGAATCGCTCGGTGCTAAGGTAGTGGTGAGCTAGAAAAAGGTAAGGCCAGACTACCGGTGTGCCGAGCCTGACTGCTTGCTCGAAGTCCGTAACCGCACGCCTGCTACAGCCGTACTGCAGAATCCCGCGTCCTACGAGTAGCCCGTCGTTGTTCGGGTCCGCCTGCAAGCCACGCGAGTAATAATCCACGGCGACTCCCGCGTTTCCCAACAATTCGTGGCAGAAGCCCAACAGGCCGACCGTCATCGCGTAAGCCGATCTACGGCCCGCCTCGTTTTCATCCGCTTCAAGCTTCGCCACGTTCCTGTCGAGGACCGGAATCAAATCGCGGTAGAGTTGGGCTGAATCAGCGTCCGAGGCCGTTCTGGTCTCGTTGAAGCGGACGGCCGCCGCTCGGGCCACCACCACGGGAGCTTGGTTTTCCGCGTCCAATAATACATCCTTCGCCAGCTTCCCGGTGGCGCTTGGGTCGGACTCCGCCAGCGCGTGCAGATAGACCGCTCGGTAATGAGCATTTGCAGGATCGCTCTGCGACGCATGCCGGTAGAAGACCGCCGCCACTTCAGGATTGCCAGCCTCCAGCCAGATCGATCCTCTCAGATAGCCGAGCAAAGCCGGCGCGATATACTCTCTCCACCGTCGAAGCAGGGCAAGAGCTCGGTCCCATTCTCCGCTTTGCCGCGCCTCGAACGCCTCATTAAGCTGCTGCTGAGCCTGGGGATTCATCTCCTTGGGGTTGATCGCGGCAGGTGGCTCGCTCACAGAGTAGAGGTCCTCGGAGAGCCATTGCGCACGTGCCTTTTCCGTCGGGTTCAGGGCCTTTAATGGAGCGTCCAGAGCATCGCGGATGGCTTCGGCCTCCATCGAGTCGTCCTTTCCCTCTTTAATCAGCCGGTGAAGGTCAAGAAGTCCCTTCGCCACTAAATTGAAGCTCGGGCTGCCGAACACGGGTTGCGGAAGCATGGTCAGGTCTCGTCAATTTGCCAAGCGGCGCGGGTGTTCGCGAGGTCTGTCTGATACTGGGCCAAAGGGACGACCTGAACCGGGGCGATGACGCCGTGAGTAATTGGCGGTTGGCCTGCATCGAGGATCAACTCGAGGCCGCTCGCGATCGGCCTGTCCTGGAATGGCCCAGTTCCCATCGTAAAGCAAGACGTGTTATTTGCTCCGCCTGCCCCCGGCACAATCGGGCGGAGCCGTTTTGGGATTCTCGTGAATTCGAGATTCCGCCAACCACGAACAACAGACATCCCGGTCGAGTCCAGAACCACATTGCTCGCCGCGTCGACCGTGATGTCGACACCCGGGCGCACGCCCAATTCGGAGGAGCTTGCCGAACCCACGGCAGACAGGTTATCCGCGGGATGGCGTTTCATGGCTCGGTAGACTTTAGGCGGCTGGGCCGGTGCTCGGGTTGGGTTGCCGGTAGGTGAACTCATTGCATCATTATAGCGAGCCGCGCGCACCGCTTGCGAGCCGATTGGCCGATCTTGGACGGCATCCTGCGGCTACTCGGCCGGATCGAAGACCAACGCTCAGCTTAATGGCGCCAGCGACGTGACGGCCTGTTGCAAGAGACCCGTCAAGAACGGCGGCAGGCTGATGCCGAACCAGAGGACGAACAGCATCAGCCCCACGATCGGCGCGCCGGTAGAAAAACCGTCGGGAAACGAGGCCTCCGTGCGGGGGCGCGAGGGTTCGCCCAACACCACGCTAAGCACCGTCGCCCCCATGCCCACAAAGACCACCAGCAACGCCGCCAGGAAGATCGCCGCTCCGGCGTAGTGGCCGCTCGAAAAGGCCGCGCTGACGATGGTGAACTCGCTGGCGAAGGGGCTGAAGGGCGGCGAGCCGCAGCTCGCCAGGAAGCCAAAAAAGAACAGCGGCCCGGAAAGCGGCAGGGCCCGCATCGCCCCCCGCACGTCGTCGGTCAGCTTGCTGCCGTAGGCCCGATGGATGTTGCCGGCCGAAAGGAACAAGACGCCCTTGGTCATGGCGTTGTTGAACACGTGCAGCAGCGTGCCATATAAGGCGGCGCTGCCACCGATGCCGAGCCCGAACACCAGGATGCCCATGTGCTCCACGCTGGAGTAGGCCAGCAAGCGTTTGAAGTCGCGCTGCCGCACCATGAACACGGCGGCGGTGACCATCGACAAGAGGCCCATGAAGATCATGGTTTGCGAGGCGAACGCCTTCTCGCCGCCCGCCACCACGATCTGATAGACGCGCAAGACGGCGAAAAAGACGCAGCTCGTCACGCCGCCGGCCATCAAGGCCCCGATCATGCCCGGCGCTTCGCCGTAGGCGTCGGGCTTCCAGGTGTGCATCGGCGAGAGGCCCATTTTGGTGCCGTAGCCGACCAAGAGCAGAACGAAGGCGGCGTGCAGCCAGGGACGCGAGAGGTCGGGCGCGTGCCGCAGCAGGTCGTCGAACGCCAGCGAGGGGTGCAAGCCGGCGTGGAACGCCGAGTAGGCCAGAAACAGCGTTCCCAACAGGGCCAGGGCAATCCCCACCGAGCAAATCAGCAGATACTTCCAGGTCGCTTCGAGCGAGCGGACGTTGTGATTGAAGTAGAGGCTGGGGGCGGTGACCAGCGTGGTCGCTTCGACCGCCACCCACATCAGCCCCAGGTGGTGAGAAAGGACGACCAGCGTCATCATCGACAGCGCCAACAGCATGCACGTGCAAAGCACGCGGTTCGGCCGCTCGGGCCGCAACGCCAAATAGCCCGGTGCATAGAGCATCGAGAGGAAGTGCAGCAGGCTGACGGCCAGCAAGACGATCTTCCCGGCCGCATCGAGCGCCAGCCAATCGCCGGGCTGCGACTCGACCGTCGCCCGCACGGCGTTGACGACCAGCGTCAGGTGCAACCCGGAGCCGAGCGGCAACACCCAGGGCCGCCAGCGGTCGGAAGGCGTCAAGGCCGCCAGCGCGGCCGCGGCGGCGGGAATGATGATCAGGTCACCGAGCACGCTCACTCCTTCAATGCCGATAGGTGCTGCACGCCCACCGGATCGAGCGCCCGGTTGATGTGCTGGATGATGATGCCCATCACAAACACCGCCACAAACAGGTCGAGCAGCACGCCGGCCTCGACCATCGCCGGCACGGCTTCGACCAAGAGCAGGCCGAACACGAACACGCCGTTTTCCAGCACCAGATAGGCCAGCGTCTGGCCGATGGTGCGGACGCGCGTCACGAGCATCAAAAAACCCGTGAAGAGCGTGGCCAGCGAGGCGGGCACCACAAGCTGGGTCGGACCGCTCTCGCGCAAGGGGAGCGTGTGCGAGATCCAGATGGCCAGTCCCGTGCCCGCGGCGCCGAGCAAGAGCGACGTGATGAACCCGCCCAGCGGACGGATTTCAGGTCCGATGGTCACGTCGCGCATGGCGTAAAACAGCAGTCTGGGAATGACGATTCCTTTGACGACCACGGTGATGCTGGCCAACAAGGCCGTCTGCAGCGTGTGCTCGACCCAGAGCGGCGCCATCCCCAGCACCACCCCCTGCACCGCCACCAGATAGAGCACGGTGCGCACGCGGCCGGCGCCGAGAATGAAGAAGTTCAACAGCAGCACGATTTCCAGCAGACTGGTCAACGATAACATAGATCAACTCGGTACAAGCACGATGCCCAAACCCGACAGCACGCAGGCGGTAACCAGCAACCGAGGGATCTCGGTCATGCGCAAACGGGCCATCGTCGATTCGATCACGCCGATCAGGCCGGCCGTCAACAACACCTCGGCGATGAACAACAGCCAGTCGAACGGGGGAATGCCCGTGTGAAACGGCAGCAAGATCTGCACGATCATGGCACAGAACAGGAACAGCTTGATCGACGCGCCGTAGAGGATCATGCCCAGCGCGGGGCCGCTGTGGTCGAGCACCATGACCTCATGGATCATGGTCAGCTCCAGGTGCGTGTTGGGATCGTCAAACGGGATGCGCGAGTTTTCGGCCAAGAGTACGATGAACCAGCTCACCAGCACCAGCACCAGCGAGGCCCCGCCGTGCTGCCACTCGACGAGAATGGCGTCGCCGAGCATGTTCGACAGCCGCAGCGAATGCGACAGGCGGGCCGTCACCAACAGTCCGAAGAAGAGCGCCGGCTCGGCCAGGCAGGCGAAGGTGAGCTCGCGCGTGGTGCCCATGCCCTCGAACGACGAGCCGGTGTCGAGCGCGGCGAGCGAGAGGAAAAACCGGGAGAGCGCAAACAGATAGACAAATAGGATGGCGTCGCCCCGGAATGACACGGGCGAGTTTTCCGGTCCAAAGGGTATCAACAGCGCCGCCACCAGCGCCGCCGCCAGGCTCACCACGGGGCCGATGCGAAAGACCAGCGTGGTCGTGGTGCTGAAGACCGAGCCTTTTTGCACCAGCTTGATCAGATCGTAGTACGGTTGCAGCAGCGGCGGTCCCACGCGGCCTGCAAACCACGCCTTGGTCCTGATGATCACCCCGCGCAACAGCGGCGGCAACGCCAAGACCATGACGACGTGAACGAAGACCTCGATCGGACGCACTTGAAAACCTCAATAGGGCCAGACGAGCAGCAGCACCAGAATGGCCAGGATGTAAAACAGATAGGCTTGCAGGCTCCCCTGCTGGAACACGCGAAAAAACAGCACGCGGCCGCCCATCCACCGCATGGCCGGCAGCACGATGCGCTGCAATATGCTGTCGGGCGCCTCGCTGCGATACGCCGCCGCCTGGGGAAAAAGCTCGCGGATGGTGGGCGCGCTGACGTTGGGCCGCACAGCCCAACGAAACAACGACACCAGCACTTCGCTGAACGAGGTCGACGTGTATTGCATCCGCGGCGTGGGGGCCAGGTATCCGCAGCCCCAGGTCACGGAAGTCGAGGTCAGCTCGGGGCGGAGCCGCGTCCAGAGGGCCACGCCGCCCACCAAGCACAGCCCGACGAGCAAAAAGCCGAGCATGCTCAACCAGAAGAACGCATCTCGCCCTTCCGCACGCGTGAATTGGGCCAGCGACATCGGGCCGCTGGCCATGGCCACGCCATCCGCCGACGCCGAGGTCCACTCGACAATCGCCCGGTCGAGCGCCGGCACGACCAGGCCGGGCAAAAGGCCGATCGTCACGCACGCCAGGCCCAGCAGGACCATTGGCCCAAGCATCACCGCGCCCGATTCGTGGGCCTCGCCGGCGTACACGCTGCGCGGCGTCCCTAGAAACATGGCGCCAAACGCCATCGCATAGCAGGCCACCGCCATCGCTCCGATCAACGCCAGGCCCGGCGCCGCCAGCGACGCCCCCAGCAAGGTCTGCGTCTCGGAGACCTGCGATCCAATGCCCAGCATCGAGAACAGCCCGGTATAGATCAAAAACTCGCTCACAAAACCGTTCAGCGGCGGCAGTCCGCAAACCGCGACCGCCGCGATCAGAAAGCACGCGGCGGTCGCCGGCATACGCTTGGCCAGACCGCCCAACCGATTGATTTCGCGAGTGTGCGTGCCGTGCATCACGGAGCCCGCGCAGAAAAACAACAGCGACTTGAACAGCGAATGGTTCCACACGTGCCATAGCGCTCCGCCCAGACCGAGGGCCACCCACTCGGCCCGGCCCATCGACCGGCCGAGCAAGGCCACGCCCAGGCCGATGAAGATGATGCCCATGTTCTCCACGCTGCTATAGGCCAACAGCCGCTTGAAGTCTTGTTGTGCGACGCCGATCGCCAGCGCTACCACCCCGGAGACGACCCCCAGCGCCAACAGCAATCCGCCCCACCAGATCGGCGGCTGCGGCAAAAACGAATAGACGCGGACCAGGCCGTAGACGCCCATCTTGATGAGCACGCCCGACATCAATGCCGACACATGACTGGGCGCATTGGCATGGGCCCCCGGCAGCCAGACGTGCAACGGCATGATGCCGGTCTTGAATCCGAAACCGACCAGCGCCAGCAGAAAGACCACGGTGGCCTGCGTCGCGGAACAATCGAGTTGTCGCGGCCAATCGAATGAACCGCTCAACGCCCGCAGCAGCCCGAACAAGCCAAACAGCATCAGCGTGCCGGTGTGCGTGGCCACCAGGTAGATCCACGCCGTCTCGCGCACGGCCGGCTTGTCGTCTTCGGTGGCCACCAGCACGAACGCGCTGAGCGCCATCACCTCCCAGCCCATCAGGAAAACGACGCTGTTCCGGGCAACGACCAGCAGCGCCATGCCGGCCGCGCACAGTCCGTAGAACAGGCGAAGTCTGCGGCCGGTATCGGGATTTTCGCTCTGCCGCCAATAACCCTGGCCATAGATCGGCCCGAGCAGCGAAATCATGAAGACCGGCAACAGGAAAATGGCGGAGACGCCGTCGAGCCCGATATGGAAATCGGCGCCGGGCACCAACGGCCACGACCGCTGCCATTCTTGGCCGCTTCCGGCAGTGTACCATTTGCCCACGGCGGCGAAACCGGCGACGGCGCCGCCCGCCGCAATGGCCGTCGACAGCCACTGCCCCAATTCGCTCCGTCGGCCGAACAGCAAGCCAACGACGCCACTGAGCGCCAGCGCACCGATCGACCCGATCAACAACTCCATACCGAACACCACCCAGCGTCAACAGCAATGTCCCATAAGCTATCGTTCCGCCGTCCGGGTCACAACGGCTTTTTGGGCGGATCCGCAAAAAGTTGGTAGACAAAGTGTGCGGAAACGCCCTGCGCTTCGATTGTTTCCCGCCCGTCGTCATGTTAGCCTGATAGTCGTTCCAACACCCCGTGAGGCACTGTCTGTGAGCGTTTCGGCAACTTCCCTGTCGTGCCTGCTCGTCCTCTACCTGGGAGCCGCACCGCCGGAGCCGAAGGAGGAGCCGCCCGCGCTCTGGTCGCTCGAACCGCTGGTTCAGCCGGTAGTTCCCCTGAGTGCGGCCCAGGCGTCAAACCCGATTGACGCGTTTCTCGCCGTGCGTCATCAGTCCCAGGGACTGAAGCCGGCCGGTGCCGCCGACCGCGTCAGTCTGCTGCGCCGCGTGTATCTGGATTTGATCGGCTTGCCTCCCAGCCCGGCGGAACAGACGGCGTTCCTCGATGACCCATCGCCGGATGCCTATCTCAAGGTGGTCGATCGCTTGCTGGCCAGCGAGCAGCACGGCGTCCGCTATGGCCGTCACTGGCTGGACGTGCTCCGCTACGCCGACGTGGACGAGAATATGCGTGCCGCCCCCGGCATCCATCTCTGGCGCGACTGGGTGATTCGCGCCCTGAACAGCGACCTTGCTTACGATGAATTCGTGCGTACACAATTGACCGGTTATCGCAGCTCGAGCCGGACCGCAATGACGGCGACGGGCCAGCGATACCGGGTCGAGCCGCGGCCCGACGACCTGTTTGCGCTGGGCTTTCTGGCACGCGGGGCAGTGCTGCGCGACGGCGGCGACAGTCAGGAGCTGGCCCTGTCGGCCGTCGAGACCGTGTCTTCGGCGTTCCTCGGGCTGACGGTCGGCTGTGCCAAGTGCCACGATCACTTCTACGACCCGATCACGCAGCGCGATTTCTTTGCCATGAAAGCCCTGTTTGATCCACTGGTCGTCCGCAAGGTGCTCTTGGCCACGCCCGCGGAACTCTTCGAGCAGGGCCAGGCGCTCGACGCGCTCGACGGCCAGCGTGCCGCGCTGGAGGCGCCGCTCGAGGCGCTCATCGCGCCCTACCACAAAAAGTTGTATGACGAGCGTGTGGCCATGCTGCCGCCCGACGTGCAGGCGATCATCCGCAAGCCGGAAAAGCAGCGCACCCTTCAGGAGCAGAAGATTGCCGACGATTATTACCCCGTGCTGCGCATCGACGCCGGTAACCTGGTCGAGATCATGCCGCCGGCCGAGCGCACGCGCTACCAGGAGCTTGATCGCCAGCTTGGCGAGTTGCGCGGCAACCGTCGCGGGCGATCGCTGCCGGCCTTCTGGACCGTGGAAGTCGATCCGAAGAAGGCGGAGGAGCAAAGCTACATCCTGACCAGCGGCGACTCGGAGCGGCCGGAAAAGGACAAGCCGGTGGAACCGGGCTGGCCATTCGCGCCGTCGCCGATCGACTTCCGTGACGGGAGAATCGAAGCCTTCGCCGACTGGCTGACGGACCCGGCCAACCCACTGTTTGCGCGGGTGGCGGTCAATCGTCTGTGGCAGTGGCACTTTGGCGAGGGACTGCACGGCACGCCGAGCGATTTCGGCAACCTGGCCGGCCCGCCGGGGCAACGCGAGCTGCTCGACTGGCTGGCGGCCGAATTTGTGAAGTCCGGCTTCCGTATGAAGGCGGTCCATCGGCTGATCGTCACCTCGGAGGCCTACCAGCGGGCCTCGTCGCCGGACCCGGCCGTGGCGGCCGCCAACCAGAAGATTGACCCCGCCAACCGCTGCGTTTGGCACTTTCCGCTGCGCCGGCTCGAAGCGGAGCCGCTGTGGGATTCGATTTTCGCGGCAGCCGCAAGGCTCGATTTGTCGGTAGGCGGCCCCTCGTTTGATCTTCGCCCCGCGCGGGGCCGGCGCGGAAACGGCGCACGTCCGCGGGTCACGCAAGCGACGCGGACCACACCGGGGACCAGCCGAAGAGCGGCTTACATGGTCCGCGGCTACTCGACGAGCCGGGACGTCGTGCCGCATTTTCTCCAGGCCTTCGACGTGGAGGACGGCCGCGCACCCTGCCCCATGCGAACACAAACGGTGACGGCGCCGCAGGCCCTGTTTCTGATGAACAGCGACGCCATCGACCAGGCCACGACGCCGCTCGCCGAGCGGCTCGAGCGGGAATCGGCGGGCGCGCTTCCCGACGCCGTCGACCTGGCGTATCGCCTGACGCTGGCGCGCCGGCCGACATCGCTCGAGCGCGAGCGGGGCCTGGCCTACCTGGGCGACGACCCCAGCCGCCTCAAGGGCCTCGCCTGGCTGCTGTTCAACCTCGATGAGTTCTTGTACGTGCCATAGGAGCGAAGATGGCGGGAACAATCGTAATCAACGATCATGCTGATTGGCTGCCGGCGGGTTGGGTGCATGACAATGTCCTTGAGGCGGTCGCCACCGAGCTTCGTCAGCATGACGCCGCGCTCGCCGATGACTGCTTGGCGGCACGGACCACGCAGTCGCATGGCTATTTTGACATGCGGGGTTTGGACGCCGAAACATATCGGCGGTTTCTTTCGGCTGCCGAGCAAGCGCTGGCAACGATTCAATTGGCGGGGCCGGACGCCGTCACGCGGCGCGACTTTTATCCAGGCTACGTGGCGCAGTTCCAGCGCTTCTGCGAGTTGCTGCGTAGCGATCCGCGCGCCACGGTTGACGGCGCGGTAAGTGCCGCACGGCATGCACACGGGGCGTGACGACATCTTTCATTTATCATGATGGACGCAACCAAACTTTATCCCTGTGGCCGGATTTCCCGGCGGTCGTTTCTCCACCAGGCCGGCGGCGGCTTTTTGGGAGTCGCGTTGGGAGGGCTCTGGGCGGAGGCCGGCGAGATTCCCGATGCCGGCCTCGGACCGCACTTTCCGCCCAGGGCCAAGTCGGTGATTTTCCTGTTCATGTGCGGCGGCGTCAGTCATCTCGACACCTTCGATCCGAAGGGCAACAAGTGGGCGGGCAAACTGATCGACGTGGTCGGCTTCGGCGACAACCGCGCCGAGATGAAACGGCCGGTGATCCATTGCCGGCGCACCTTCACGCGCTATGGGCAGTCCGGCATTCCGGTGTCGGACTGGTTTCCGCACGTCGGCGGCGCGATCGACGAGATCGCGGTGGTGCGTTCGATGTGGTGCCACGAAAGCAATCATTTTCCGGCGGTCATCGAGACGTGTACCGGCCACCGCGGCCGCCAATTCGATCATCCGACGTTCGGGAGCTGGATGGTCCACGCGCTGGGAAGCGCCAACCGGAATTTGCCGACGTTCGTACACCTTGGCCGGCCGTCGTCGCCGGTGCAGTTGACGGGCGGCTACCTGGGCGCCAGCTTCGCGGCCACGCCGTTTCAGCCGGGCGACACGCCGGTGCCGAATCTCTATCCGCCGGCCGGCAACTCGGCCGCGGAGCGCGAGCGGCAAATGCAGGCGCTCCACGATCTGAACCAAGAATTCCGCCAACGCTACGCCATGAACTCTTACATCGCCGCCCGCGCCCAGGCTTACGAATTGGCCGCGCGGATGCAGCTCGCCGCGCCGGAGGCCGTCGATTTTTCCGGAGAGCCGGCGCACGTCCGCGCGCTCTACGGCATCGACGAGCCCTCGACCGACGATTTCGGCCGGCAGTTGCTCCTCGCGCGCCGGCTGGCGGAGCGCGGCGTGCGTTTCATCCAGGTGTGCCATGCCGGAGGCGGCAACGGCGCCTGGGACGCCCACGGCGACATCGAATCGCACGCGCCTCTCTGCCTGGCGACCGACAAGCCGATCGCCGGTCTGATCCGCGACCTGAAGCAGCGGGGCATGTTCGACGAAACGCTGGTCGTCTGGTCGAGTGAGTTCGGCCGCAGCCCCTGGTCGCAGAACACAACCGGCCGCGATCACAATCCTCGCGGCTACACAGTCTGGCTGGCCGGCGGCGGCGTGCGGGGCGGCACGGTCCACGGGGCGACCGACGAGTTCGGCTATAAGGCCGTCGAGGACCGGCACTATTACAGCGATTTGCACGCCACGATCCTGCGGCAGCTCGGTCTCGATCACAAGAAGATGACCGTCAGCGTGCTCGGCCGGACCATGAGGCTGGTCGAGGAGGGAGGCCCGATCGATGCGATCTTGAGCTAAGGCCCGCCGGACGTAACATGGCTTCACTGTTCGGAGGCGCGCAAACGCTTACGCACTTCCCTTAGACGGACGGCGATGAGCTTCTTCACGAGCGACTTGGGAAGCGGTCGATCGATGGCAAACCGCAGGGCACCTTGAGACGTCACATAATTGGCCAACTCGTTGGGCAGCTTGTCCAGCACGGAGCCGCTGTGAGGCACGTAGGTCAGATGGTTCTTGAACGCCGCAAATCCCGCAATCACCTTGCCGTGCAAGCGAAACGCCGGCATTCCGTAGGAGATGCACTCGTCTGCATCGGGGATAATGCTCAGAATCGTGCGCCGCAGCCGCTGCAACGTGGCCCGCTTTGGCTCATCGATCGTGGCGAGATAGTCGTCAATCTCTTGCCGTGACATGGAAAGCGCCAACGATGGAGCGGATTGTGTGCATATCGCTATAGGACATCGGGAGGGGCTTGAGGTTCTTCCTCCTCCGCTAATTCTCCAATCTCTCGGAGCCAATCATCCTTGTACTTTGAGCAGCTAGCGATGGACTTCGTAAAAAACTCGTTCACCCCTAGTTCGCCTGGAATGTGCGGGTGCGGGATATCTTTGGTTGGCGATCGCCTCATTCCAAGCGTGGCAAGCAGCTTGCCCTCGTGGTAGACAGCATATCTGTCATGGCAATCGGTTTTCGTAGTTACGTCAACCGCGCCGAGCTTTTTAATGATCTTTTTTAGCTGCTCTTTGGTGACGGCTCCGCGACCCATTCATTCGACCTTTGAGATGAACTGTCTAAGGATCGCCAATTGCTGTTGCGGTCGGCGACCCAACTTATCTCCATTTGCAAGAAAAAGTCGGAACGTCGAGGTAACGGTGTCTCGCAGCATGTTGAACGCTTCAATTTCTGTTGGTCCCGATGCGACGATTCCAGCGTCGAAAAATGTGGCAATAAAATAGCCATCCTCTGTTTTTTGAATACACGTAGGAATTGGCGACAGCAATCGAATGTCATCCGCATTGATTGCTGTAATTTCCGGGTAAAGCGCATCGTCGCGCTCAAGCAGGAGTGTCGGCTTCATCAATATGTGGCAGAGCAAGAGGGATATCAAATCGTTGCGCAAATGCGAAGATGGCGGGCGCATAAAAAACCGCGCACTTCGGCGCGGCAGTTCGGCATTGACGGCTTCCGCCAGTCTAGCCAAGCACCGGCCGTCCCATTTCGGTCGGTCATTGGGCGTCCATCGGCATTCTAGCCATTCAACTGATCCTCGTCTAGGATAAAATCTTTACCGAGACCCTTTGGCCGCTTGCACTGCCTACTTTGTCGGGCAACCGCGTTGTTAGACCTTCTCCAACTTACACAGAACCAGCTTCGCGACTGGATGGCCGCGCATGGCCTGCCGGCTTATCGCGCCGGGCAGGTGTGGCGGTGGCTGTTCGAGAAGCGGGCCGCCGACTTCGAAGACATGACCGATCTTCCCAAGTCGCTGCGCTCGCTGCTGGCCGATCATTTCCGGATCTGGACGACTTCGCTCGCGCACCATCAGTCGGCCGCCGACGGCACCGAGAAGCTGTTGTTGCAGTTGGCCGACGGCCAGCAGATCGAGTGCGTGCTGATTCGCGAAGGGCATCGACGCACGATCTGCATTAGCACGCAGGTGGGCTGCGCGATGGGTTGCGTGTTTTGCGCCAGCGGCCTGGAAGGCGTCTCCCGAAACTTGACGAGCGGCGAAATCGTCGAGCAAATGTTGCGGCTGGCCCGGCTGTTGCCCGGCGAGGAGCGGCTGAGCAACATCGTGGTGATGGGCATGGGCGAGCCGCTGGCCAATCTCGACCGGCTTTTGCCGGCGCTCGAAGTCGCCAGCAGCCCGGAGGGACTTGGCATCAGCGCGCGGCGAATCACCGTCTCGACGGTCGGTCTTCCGCCGGCAATCGACCGGCTGGCCAATCTCGGCCTGCACTACCATCTGGCCGTGTCGTTGCACGCCCCTAACGACAACCTTCGCAACGAGTTAGTTGCGGTGAACAAGAACATCGGCATCGACCCGATCCTGGCGGCGGCCGACCGCTACTTTGCCCAAACCGGCCGGCGGCTGACCTTTGAGTACGTCCTGCTGGGCGGCGTCAACGATCGGCCGGCCCACGCGCGAGAGCTGGCCCAGCGGCTGGCGGGCAAAACGGCCCTGCTGAACGTCATTCCCTACAACCCGGTGGCCGGTCTTGCGTACCGGACGCCTTCGGCGGCGGCCCAGCAGCGGTTCGTCGAAATCCTCACGCAGTCGGGAGTCAACGTGCAAATCCGGCAACGGAAGGGCGACCGGATCGACGCTGCCTGCGGGCAGTTGCGGCGTTCGCGGCAGGCCAGTTTAGTCGCCGGACAGATTGACACTCCCCAACCGGCCTAGAGCGGATCTGACCGATATAGCGAGCTGAGCCGCCCCCGACCTACGCCACCGACTTGGTGGCGCCCTCGGTCGCGTTGGATTCGATGTGCCCGCCCGGCTGGCCATTGGCTCCGGCATCGGGCGGCGGCGGCTCGCTGGCCGCCGCACTCGACCGCTTGCGCCGCAAGCGCCGCAGCCGAATGCGATCGATGCGGCGACGATGGCGGACGTAAAAGTAGAGCACGACAGCCAGCACGGCCGACACGATCACCACCGTGAGAGCGATTTCGGCCTTCTGGATCCGCTGCCAGAGGTTCAGGATCTGCTCGGCGAAGAGGTAGCTCAGGCCGAAAAACAGCGATACCACCAGCGAGGCCGAGATCAGGTCGCAGAGGATGAAATAGCGGAACGGCACCCGCAAAACGCCGGCCGCCACGTAGACCGGCGACCGCACGCCCACCAAAAAGCGCGTGACCAACAGCGCCGTCAGCCCGTGCTGGCGGATTTTCTGCTCCATCTTTCGTTCGGCCCGCGGATTGAGAAAGCGGGCGAACCAGCGGTGCTCGCGCAGCAGGCCGTGGCCAAAGTGATAGCCGATGGCATACGACACGCAGTCGCCCATCATGGCCGCCACGATGCACGTCAGCAAGGCGGCCAGCGGCTCGAACGTGCCGTTATGGCTGGCAATGCCCGCCCCAATCACCAAAAACTCTTCCGGCACCGGCAACCCCATGCCCGTCAGTACGATAGGCAGGCCCAACAGCACGTAGGGCAGCACGTCGTTGAGCAAAGTATCAAGCATCGACAGGGTTGCCGGGAAAAGCCGGAACGATTCTTCTGGAAACAACGGAGGTGCCGCGCCTGCGGGCCCGAGGTATTCTACCCCGCGGGAAGCAGTCGAGTAAATTCAAACTAGGTTAGCGGCAGGAAAAAAGCCGTTTATTCATCTCTTTCGTCGCGTCGATGCCGCGGCGCACAGACAGAATGTCGGTGCCGAGCGAAATCATGCGGCAACCCTTGTCGTAGGCCCGCTCGGCAAAGGCGGGATCGGCCGGCACCACCCCCCAGTGCTTGCCGTGGCGGCGGCAGGCGGCAGCCACGGCGTCGATCGCTTCCCAGACCTTGGCGTGCGTCGTCTGTCCCAGGATGCCCAGCGACTGCGAAAGATCGGCGGGGCCGACGAACAACAGATCGACCCCCTCGATGGCCGCGATCGAATCGGCCTCGGCCAACGCTCCCAGCGTCTCGATTTGAATCGCCACGAAATGTTCGCGGTTGGCGCGCTCGGCAAACTCGCCCTGCGTGCGGTGGGTATAGTCGGCATCTCGGCCGGAGGTGTTCATGCCGCGCATGCCGCGGGGGGCGAACTTCGTCCAGGTCACGAACTCTTCGGCCTGGGCGGCCGACCGGATTTGGGCCGCCATGACGCCGCCCGCACCGGCTTCCAGGTTTTGCGTCACCTGGGCGTAATTCGTGGGAGGCATTCTCACGAACTGGTCGAAGCCGTTGGCCCGCGCCGCCAGCGCGGCCCGCTCGATGTCGTGCCAGGTGAGCCCCACGTGTTCCTGGTCGAGCCAAAAGCCGTCGAAGCCGCCGCCCAGTCCGAACAGGTCGATCAGCACGGGACTGATCAGCCGGCCGGTGCAAAAGATGCGGCACAGTTCGTTCTTCGCCAGCAGGTCTTTGAATCTTCGCGTCATGTCGGGCAGTTTGACAGCGGATTTTGGCCGCGTCAAGCGCGGCAGGCCCCCCAGACAGCTTATGACGCGCCTTACACGCACTTCCGACTCTCTCAAGCCGGCGACTGAGCAACTCAGTTTGCGCCGCTCGTTGAGAAGAGCGGCAACGGCCCGAAATGTCCGGCCAACACCGAGGTAGGATCGATTTTGAGCCAGTCCCGCAGCACGGCCGCATAAACCTGACGGAAATCGACCGTCATCTTGAGGTCGCCCTCGTCGAGATCGAGCAGGCGAGGTGTTTGTCCAAACAGCCCGCCCTTCACGCCGCCGCCGGCCAGGAGCATAGGCGCGGCGGTGCCGTGATCGGTGCCGGCCGAGGCGTTCTCGGCCACGCGGCGGCCGAACTCGCTGAACGTCATCAACAACACGCGCTCGGCCAGCTTCGCCTCGGTCAGATCATCGACAAACGCCGCCACGGCGCCGCTCAGCTCGCCGAGCAGCCGGGCGTGCGTGTCCATCTGCACCGCGTGCGTGTCGTAGCCCGACTGCACCACGTAGTAGACCCGCGTCGGCAGATCGGCCTCGATCAGCCGGGCAACCATGCCGAGTTGCTGGGCGAGCGGATTCGCCGGATACGTCGCTTTGCCGCGCTCTCGCGCCGCGGCGGCGCTCACGGCATCGGCCGTCGTGTAGGCGTCGAGCGTGGCGCGGCGGACGAATGCATCCAAATCGTCGTTCGACGCATCGGCGGCCGCCGCGGCACGGGCAGAAGCATTCTGCACCGCCAGCTCGTCGAGCCGCGAAAAACTGCCCGCCACCGAGCGCCGGCCGATCACCGCCGCGGGCAAAGCGCCGTCGCCCACCAGCATCGCCGCCGGCGCGCCGGACTGTGGCGGCAACTGGTCCAGCGCACGCCCCAACCATCCATAACCCTTGTGTTCCGCGCGATCGAATCGGGCGGTGTGCCAGATGGCCATGCTCACGTCGTGCGAGCGATTGGGGTTCGGGTATCCGACGCCCTGCACCACCGCCAGCCGCTGTTTTTCGAAGAGATCGGCCATGGCCCGCATGAAGGGGTGCAAGGCCACCTCGTCGCTCAGCTTGTGCAGCCGGTCCGCCGGCAGCCGCAGCTTGTCGCGATGCTTGGCGTAGCCTTCGTCGTTATAGGGCACGACGGTATTGATGCCGTCGTTGCCGCCGCCGAGCTGGACGACCACCAAAATGCGGTCGTCGCGTTTTGCTTCCACGGCCTGCGCCAGTTGGGCCAAGAAGCCCGGTACGGTGGGGGCCAGGGCAATCAGGGAAGAACGTTTCAGCAATTGTCGTCGGGTGAACATGATTTTGGCTTTCCGATTTTGGATTTTGGATTTTGGATTTTGGATTGGTTCATATGCTGTACGCGTTAATGGTGAGACCGGCAATGTGTTGCCGGTCAGCCCACCTGGTTCCGTGTAGGGTGGAAAAAGCGAGATTGCGAGCGCCGGCCCACTCTTGGCGACGGCGCTTTTGATCTCCAGCGCGCTGGAGATCATCCCCCACATGGTGCAACGGTCTGCTCGATCGAGACCGGCAACGCGTTGCCGGTCTCTTGCGGGGAGGCCCGTTCGAGTCTGCGTTGTGGGTCTCTTCCCTTGATCCATCCTCCGCTCGATCTGTAACCTGTCCCCTGTAACCTATTCCCTATCCCAACTGCGCCCACGGCGCGCCGAGCATCGCCGCCACCAGCCGCCGGGCGTTTTCGGGCGTGAGAGCGGTCTCTTCACCGAAAACGGTCGTTTTGACACGCTTAACTTCCTCGTGGCTTTGGCCCAGCCAAATCGTTTGTGCCAGAAAACCGGCGAAGTCGTCGGCGTTCTGTCCGCAGCCGCGCCGCTGGGCCAATGCCAGCCAATCGGCCGGCGCGGCGGCGCTTTGCAGCGATCCGTCGGCCAGCCGCTGGGCGAAATTGCCACGGGCAATCAGCGAGCGGCTGTTGATCCACGCGCGGCCGCCGGCCCAGCCAAACACGTTGGGCGGCTCGAACAGGTCCTGGCCCATTGCCGCCGCCCATTCGGCCAGCACGATCGTGCTGGGCGGCGGATCGAACAACTCCAACGCCCGCACCGCGCCGACGATATATTCGGCCGGCCCCAGCACGCGGTTGCCGATGTTCTCCTCGGCGAAAAAGGCCGCCGACCGCAGTACCGTCTCGACCGCCCAGCCCACGTTCAGCTCATGCTCGCGCAACCCAACAGCCAGCTCCGCGATCGCGGGCTCTTTCACCACTCCCTCGCCCATGAACAGCTCGCAGATGCGGCGGGCCAGCCGCAACGACGTGGCCGGGTGCTCCAGCAGCATGGACATCAAGTCGCCGCCGCGCCAGTTTCCGTGCCGGCCAAGAATCGTCTTTTCGCCCTCGTCGTGATAGGCCGCCACTTCGCGAAACTCGCGGTTCTTGACCGTCCAGCCCGTGAGCGCACGCGCGGCTTCCTTGACGTCGGCCTCGCTGTAGTTGCCGACGCCGAGCGTGAACAGCTCCATCAGTTCGCGGGCCAGATTCTCGTTGGGATGTTGGCGGCGGTTGCTGTCGGCGTCAAGCCAGACGAGCACCGCCGGGTCTTTCACCACGTGGACGAGCAGCTCGGCAAACGGCGCTCGGGCGAACTGCCGAAACAGATCGTTCTGCCGCCGCATCAGGGCCACGTCTTGCACCTTGCGGTAGCTCGTTGCAAAGTGGTTGTGCCAGAGGAGCGTCAAGCGTTCGCCGAGCGGGTCGGGCGAAAAGATCATGCGATAGAGCCACCACGCTTTGAGCCGGTGGATGTTGCCCGACGCCACCGCCGCGTCGGCCAACAGCCGCGACGTGGCCTCGAAATCTTCCGGCACGGCCGCCGTATACGCCTTGCCCGCCAGCAGCCGCTCGACCGCCGCCTGAGGACCGTCTTTCAGATCGCGGTCGATCTCTTCCCACGTGGCCGCGAAGCCCGCCCGGCGGTGCAAGTGAACCACCCGCCGCAGGTTCCAGGGCGCGGCATCGGTCGGCTTATACAGCGACCAAGCGGTTGCGGGCAAATAATTCATCATGGCTGTCACATTCGAGGGTGTCGCTCTTGGCGGGCGAGACCCATTCTACTATTCGCGTTCGACGACGATCTCGCCCAAATCGAGCGTTTGGTTCGGCTTGACCTGGAATTCTTTCACAATCTGCAGTTTGCCGGCCCGTTTCGCCGAGACTCGATAGCTTGCTCCAGGAATCAGCGCCGGTAAGGTGAGCTTGCTCTCCTCGTCGCCTTCCGACGGGAAGGGGTTGTTGGTGCGGTCGATATTGGAAATAAAATCAGAGTCGGCCATGAATTCTCCGCGCTGAGCCGCCTCGCCGTCGTATCGGTAGACGCCCGGAGTTACGACCATTTCGACGTTGGCATAGTTACTGGAGACGGGTCCGCCCTTGCCGCCGGTCAACCGCAGTGTGGCCTTGCCGCAGGGCTTGAGGACGACGGTCCGCTCTCCGTCGCCCGCCTTGATGACTTCGGCAGCGCCGAGTCGCCGTTTGGCGTCTAAGAAGCAGACGGGGTATTCCACGTCCTTGGCGAGGCCCGCAAGTTCGAACCGCCCGCCGAGGGTGGGCGTAGTGTGGCCGCGCCAAGTGAGCGAATGGGGGGATATGTTGAGCCGCGAGACGACCAGGGCCTCGTCGACGGGGTTGCCGAGCTCGTCCACGATTCGTCCCGTCACGGTCGCCCCCGGCTCCAGCTCAACCTTCACTTCAATCGCATCTTGGCCCGCTTGCGGATCGAGCTTCGCGATCGCGTGCGTATAGCTCCGCTGGCCTCCCGGTTGGCCTTGGCTAAGCTCCCGGTCGCCGATCCCTTGTAGCACGTAGTTTCCTTGCGGGCTGTTTACCAGCAACCGGCCGGGACCGGGCAGCACGGCGATTGAGAACAATCCGTCTTGGCCTGAAGGCTGGATAGCCTGCCAGCCGGTGAGGATGTCGTCCGACGCATTGCGGTTGTTCGACGTTTCGGGCAGGTACTGCACCGCCGCGCCAACAACCGGCGTTTCGCTTCCCGCTTCGACAACCCTGCCACGCACCAGCACGCCGCGCGGCAACGTCATATCGACTTGCTTGCTGCGCTCGATGGCTTTCCACTCGATGGCTTTGTCCAGCGGCGTTTCGCGAGCCAGGTAGGCGCTGCCGTCGGGCGGATAGGCCGTCACGCCAAAGCGAATGCCCGCTCTGGGGCTGATGCGGTAATGCCCTCGTTCGTCGGCCCTTCCCGCCACGGATACCATCGAACCGAATTGCTCCTGGCTGGCCCAGATGGTGATGCGAGCATGAGGCACGCACTGGCCTGTGTCGGCGTACCGCACTGTGCCCTCGAAGGGTTGGGCCGGGGCGAGCACCAAGGCGGCCTCCTCTCCCGGCTTCACGTTCTTTATCAGCGGACGGTACGTTTTGTCGCGTGTACCCCGCTGTTCCTGCGCGCCGGTATTGAGGGCGATGTCTTGCTCCGCGAAGCGATCATCTCCCGCGACCTCGAGCGTCACCCCGTGGTTTGCGGCGAGCCCCTGAAGCACGAACCTTCCTTGGGCATCGGAAGTGACCGCGGCGAGCCACGCCGCCGGCGCCTTGTCGCCGCCGTGATAGCCGACGCCCTGCGCCTCATGGATGTTTTCCGTGCGCACAACGACCGCGACAACGGAGATCCGCACGCCGGGCGCGGGCCGCCCTTCGACGTCGATCACCTTGCCGCGGACCGCCTCATGATCGGGAAGTTCCAGCGCAGCTTCGCTTTCCGCGGCGTCGAGGTTCAGTTGCCGCCAGGCGATCGCGGAGCCATCTTGTCGGGCAATCACGTTGGCGTAGGAATGCGTCTTTTGCGAGACGTCCGCGAGATTTAACCGGTACTCGCCGTTTTCGTTCGTCGTCGCCTCGGCCAGAACTTCACCAGTCCAGCCGAAATCGCCGCCGCGTTGTACGGACGTTCTTCGCGCGATCACCGCGACGTGCGCGCCGCTGGCCGCGCGGCCGTGGCGGGTCACGTGGCCGCGGACCGTCTTGGCCTTGGCCGACAATGTGGCCCTCGCTCCGTGGCTGGCATCGACGCTAATTGCGGCACCGCGCAGTTCGTGGCCCTCCTTTCTTTCTTTTCGCGAAACCGTCTGCACCGGCCCCTTGACCACCAAATCGCCAAGGTCGTGCGTTTTTCCCGAACCGACGGAGAAGTCTCGCTTATCACGGGAAAACTGCAAGATGCTCATGCTGCCCGGCATCGAGCGGATCAACACATAAGGCTGGCCGGGGATCAGATCGTCGGTGCGGAAGCGTCCGTTCGCGTCGGTGATGGAAAAGAGTTCGCTCGCAGAGGAATTCCCATCGCGCTGGAACCAGACGTGCATCCCTTCGATGGGCGCGCCGTCGGCGTCGAGTACGCGGCCAACGGCGGACCCACACGGTTCGAGCCGCACCGTCAGCGGCGCGGCCTCATCGGCGGTGATGGTGCGGAACGCGCCGAGCTTGTCGCGCTCATGGTGGAAGGCTATGTCGCGCTTCTCGTCAGGCCCCAGCGCCGTCACTGTAAAGTCGGCGCTGGATAGAAGCTGCCAAGCGATACCAGG
>DATLUO010000284.1 GCA_035533075.1 Pirellulales bacterium
CGGCACGACCTGCCAGCCGCCGCACCAGTGCCGCCAGCGGCCGCTGCCTCGACCTACTTTGACGAAGCCCCCCTTTTTCTTTCCAAGTAGTGGCTCACTTTACCTGAGCAGAGGCCGGTCCTTTTAGCTGAGCGGCATAGCGCAGGACGTCGACTTGATCGCGTTTGGGTCGCTCGCGCGCCAGGAGTGGACGTCGGGCAGCGACGTCGACTGGACACTGCTCATCGACGGGCAAGCCACGCCCGACCATCGACGAATCGCAAGGCAAATTGCCGCACGGATCGGAGCGACCGAATTTCGTGGAAAAAAGCTCCCTCATCCCGGCGCCGAGGGCATTTTCGGGAGCATGGCGTTCAGCCATGACATCATCCACCACATCGGCGGCCAATCCGACTCCAATCGGAACACGACCCAGCGGGTTCTGATGCTCTTGGAGGCATTTCCCGTTCGACAAGCACCCTACGCCGGCGAGCTGGGACCTTATGAGCGCGTGACCCGAAATATTCTGTTTCGCTACCTTCACGACGACACCAATTTCGCCGCAACGGGGACGACGGGCTCACGCATTCCACGGTTCTTGCCGAACGACATCGTGCGGTATTGGCGAACGATGTGCGTCGACTTCGCCTACAAGGAATGGGAGCAGGCCAGTGGCAAGTGGGCGATCCGCAACATCAAGCTGCGAATGTCGCGCAAGCTATTATTCGTCTCGGGGTTGCTCACCGTCTTTAGCTGCTTCAGGAACGACGCACTACAAATCGACGCGGTGAAGCCCGACGAGCATTTGCCGATGATGGAAAAGCATTTGACACGGTTTGTGCGCTCCACGTCGGTTAGTATCCTGGTATGGACGCTCGACCGCCTTGGGATGGCCTCCCAGGCGGCGGACATCCTCACGCGCTATGACGACTTTTTGCGGCGACTCGACAAAGCGGACGTTCGCAGTCATCTTGGAAGCTTGCCGGCCCATGACGTTTACCGCGACCCGCAGTTTTTGGAGTTGAGGGAAACCAGCCATCAATTCCAGGACGCTCTCGACGAGGTATTCTTCAGGGCGGACACGGATTTGCGGGAATTCACGCTACGCTATGGGGTGTTTTAATATGGTGGTTGGATTTTCAACGGGAAGTCTTGCGTTGGGCAACGTGCGGCTGGGCCTGCAGATGGTCGAGGGGCACGCCACGGCGGCCGTCGAACTTTCGGCACTGCGCGAAGAAGAGCTCCCGCCGCTGGTCGGCTCGCTGGACGACCTCGATCTTGCCGACTTCCGCTACATTTCGCTTCACGCGCCCAGCAAGCTGAAGGCGATGTCGGAGAGCGAGGTGGTGCGGTTGCTGCGCCCGGTTGCCGAACGCGGCTGGCCCGTTATCGTTCATCCCGACGTCATCGGCGACTTCGACGAGTGGCGCACGCTCGGCGACCGGCTGTGCATCGAAAACATGGACAAGCGGAAGCGCACGGGGCGGACGGCAGGCGAGCTGGCGTCGTTCTTCAGGGAATTGCCCGACGCGACGCTGTGTTTCGACATCGGCCACGCGCGGCAGATCGATCCGACCATGTGCGAGGCCGACGCCATCCTGCGGCAGTTCGGCGGGCGGCTCCGGCAAATCCACCTGAGCCTGGTCAACTCGCAAGGCGGGCATGAGCCGTTGAACTACGAGAGCATGCTCGCCTTCCGCCGAGTGTCCCACCTCTTGCCCAAAGATGTTCCGATCATCCTCGAAACGCCCGTCGCGGCGGCGCGGATCGAGAACGAGCTCGAAAAGGTCGGCTGGCTGATCGAGTGAACCCGCGACCTGGCGCGGGGGCGTGGCCGAGAACCGCCGACCCGGCTTCACTGCCCGTGCAGGCATGCTAGAATAGGGAAAATGACCGGCTCGGTTGGCGATGGGGGTGAGATCGCCGCAAGCAATGCCAAATGACGCCCAGGTCGAATTTTGGTCCGTGGTCAGGCGCTGCATCCGTGAGTTTCACGCCAGGCGGTCCACGTCTGCCCTGAGCAAGGCGACACGTCTGCGCAAGAAGATCGAAGGCCTACCCTTCGAGGAAAAGGAGCTCTTTTTCCATGCAGAGCCATTCGACGTAGCTTGCCGCCTGGCGGGGCATTCGCTTCGAGTCGAAGACTACCTCGCGCGGTATCTGGAGATCCGCGACGGCGAAGGCGATCGCTGTTGCTGAGCAGGCCCGATATGCCACCCGACTACCCCTTTTCGCCGGATTATGCCGTGCCGCCCGGAGCCACGCTCAAGGAAACGCTCGAAACGAAGGGAATTTCGCAGGCCGAGCTTTCCTTGCGAACCGGGCTGGCTGAAAAGACCATCAGCCAGATCATTAACGGCGTCGCCCCAATCACGTACAACACCGCCGAGAAGTTAGAACTAGCGCTCGGTGTCCCGGCACGCTTTTGGATCAACCGCGAGCTGGTTTATCGAGCGGCGCGACCTAGCGGTTCGCCAAGGAGAACACGCTAATTCCCCGAACAGCCTTAGGCCGCGGCGAAGATGCCTGATTGAGACGGCCAAGTTGACAATCCGTTCAGGCAAGCTATTTTAGTAAGGATGACGCCGCCTCGCGAAAATGACGCCGCTCCGGAAATCGTCGACGCACTGGCCGAATTGCTGGGCCAGCCGTTGAAGGAAATTCGCGTGCAGGAAGCAGCGGGACCGCGCCGCCCCGACCTAGTCGTTTCGACGCCGGGACGGTATTTCGTGGCCGGATACAAAAATGTCGCTTCCGCAGGGCCGCTGGCGGGCGCCATCCGGCATCTCAGCGAGCAAGCCAAGGCAGTTCACCGCAAAAAAAGCGCGGTGCCGCTGATGGTCGTGCCGTTCATGGGGCCGGTCGGAGAGCGGTTGTGCGAAGAGGCGGGCGTGTCGTGGCTCGATCTTTCGGGCAATGCCAAGATCGTCGCGCCGGGGCTGAGAATCTGGGTCCATGGACGCCCGAACAAGTACGCCGCTCGCGGACGGCCGCCCAACGTGTTCGCCCCCAAAAGCTCGCGCGTGTCACGTCAGCTTCTGCTTCGTCCCGAACGGTTTCAGACGCAAAGCGAACTTGCCCGCGAAACGGGGCTGGACGACGGGTACGTCAGCAAGATCGTGCGGCGGTTGGAGCAGGAAGAGTACCTCGACGCCAACGAAACGGGAGCGGTGCGGCCGCGCGATCCCGCCTTGTTGCTCGACGCCTGGCGCGACACTTACGACTTTGGCCGCCACCGCATCCTCAAAGGCCACGTGTTCGCTCGGTCGGGCGAAGATTTGCTGGCGAAGCTGGCCGGGCAGCTCGCCCGGCCCCAAGAAAACTTTGCCGCTACCGGTCTGGCGGCAGCCTGGCTCTATCATCATTACGCGGCGTTTCGGCTGGTGACCGTTTACCTTTCGGCCATGCCGTCGCGGGCGGTGCTGAACGAAATCGGATTCAAGGAGCAACCGAGCGGAGCGAATCTCTGGTTGGTCGTTCCGCAGGATGAAGGCGTTTTTGCGGCCAGCCAGGTCCGTGACGCAATCCGCTGCGTGAGTCCCGTTCAAACCTACCTCGACCTGAAGGGACAACCGGAGCGGGCCAAAGACGCCGCCGCCGAGTTGCGGAAGAAGTTTTTGAACTGGGGGCGGCATGGAAAGTAAGCCGTCTGTTGCCGCGGCCTATGCGCCCGCCGCCGTGCGGCTGGTGCATGCCGCGAGCCTCTACATCGCCACGAAGTTGCGTCGACTCGGTTGGACCAATGCGCGTCGCCGAGTTTTTGGGCGATCGCCACGACGCCGACAATCGCGCCGATGCAGCCGGCGCCGTGCGAGCGCTTTTGGGACTTTGTCGAACGGTAGCTTGACGGAGCACAAAGCTCAAGAAACGCGCCCGCGATGCCGGCTTGGCCATCGTCGAGGTCGATGCGCCTGCACGACAAGATTTTCAGTCGTCGAGCTCAGCCAGCGTATCGCTGATCGCCTGCGCGACGATCTTGGTCACCAGCACGTAACCATATCGCTTGCCGTAGCGCGTCACCTGTTCGCCGCTGGCGGTCTCGGGCACCGATTCGCCGAGCGCCGTGACGTCAACCACGGCCCGCAGGTTGCCCGCCTTGGCCTCGGCGAGA
Organism: Pirellulales bacterium; assembly: GCA_035533075.1. Classification (NCBI taxonomy): domain Bacteria; kingdom Pseudomonadati; phylum Planctomycetota; class Planctomycetia; order Pirellulales; species Pirellulales bacterium. The sequence continues at coordinate 4,091 of DATLUO010000284.1, forward strand.
CCGAAATCGGGTCGCCCGGATCCCGTGTCGGCCAGTTCCGCGTGGCGCGGACCGCCGGATCGAGCTCCGTCCCGACGGCATTGAGCAGGTTTTCCAGGGCCGCGCGGTAGGAAAGTTCCGGCGTGCCCCGGCGGCTGGCGCGGATTTCGAACAGGCGATCGAGATAGGCGGCCGGGCTTCATCTCGCGGCCTCCGGGGCAGGCTTGAGAAGCTTGACGTAGGCCGAATCGAGCACGCGAATGCGTTTGGCCATGGTAAACTACTCTCGAATACGGTCCAGGCCAGCGCGGCACGGCAATGTCGGCTGCGATTCTGACCTTTGGCGCATGGGTTTGCCAGCAGGCAAGATCGAGCATGGCCGAGAATTGTGCGATCAGGCCGGAGACGTCGCGAGCCAAGCCTCGCCGGACGGATCGGTCGCCGACAGCGGCGAATGCCGTAGCGACAACGGGCCCGGACCGCAAACGGTCGAAGCGGTGCCCGGCACGGGCATCGCCGTCGAGGACGACGACTCATCGCGGGCCGCGCTGGGCGCGCGGTTGACAAGCCTCGACAGCCAAAGCGACTATCTGGCGGTGTGCCCATGACTGCACGCCTCGCGCTTCAGCCGCTCGTCCAAGCGCGCCAGCACGCGATCGCGATCTTCGAACCATTCTTTACTCAGCACGTGGGCGATTTGCCAGCCGAACGCTTCCAGCAATTTGGGCTTCATCAGCTCGCGCTCCAACACGTCGGGCTGCCGGTAATAGGCGTCGGTGTCGACCAAGATGCCCAGGCGATACGCCGCGTCGTGCGGCCGCCGCACCGCCAGGTCGCAACGGAAGTGTGATTGACCCACCGCGCGATCGACGCGCCAGCCGCGCGACTCCAGCGCGGCGGCCACCTGCTCCACGACCGCGTCGGCGCCCTCGTCCGTCGCCGCATCGTCGCCGCGCCAGTCCGACAGGTCGGACAACACTCGGTCCGCCGTGGCGGTGTCGCCCGACGAGATCGCCGCGGCGTAGCGGAGGTAGTTCTTCAGGCAGGCCGCGCCGTCGTTGTAGTCGTTGGTGATGTCGGCGGCCACGATCGAGCTGACCAGCACCATGTGGTGCTTGGCCCGCGAGAAAGCGACGTTGAGCCGCTTTTCACCGCCGCTGCGGTTGATGGGGCCGAAGTTCATCAGCATCTTGCCGTTCGGTCCGCGGCCGTAGCACACGCTCTGGATCACCACGTCGCGCTCGTCGCCCTGAATGTTCTCCAGGTTCTTGACCAGCAGATCCTGGAACTGGCCGTCGTCCTCGCGTTCGTACTCGGCCTCCAAGCGGCGGCGGAAGTCGTCGTCGTCGCGGGCCAACTGGGCCAGCGCCCCGCTGATCTCGTCCTGCTGGGCCTCGGAGAAGGCGATCACTCCCAGACTCAAACGCGTCTCGCGTCGCAGCAGCTCGCGGACCAGCCGGGCGATGTACTCGGCCTCCGGGCGATTGCGGCGATTGTCGTAGAGGCCGTGCTCCAAGAAGTGAAAGCTGATCGGACGCTCCAGCAGCGGCCCGACGAAACGTTCGGCGTCGTCGGCCGACGCGGCCCGCAGCTCGTCCTGGCCGGCCGCGGCGAACCGCTCTTCGGGCACGGTCAGCAGCCGGCCTTGATAGAAGGCCCGGTTGGAAAAGCTGATCAGCGACTCCGAACGGCTGCGATAGTGCCAGCCCAGCATCCGCGACGGGAGATTGCGGACGGCGTGATTCAAGAAGCTGCCGCTGTCGAGATCGTAGGCCACGACTTCTTCGCCCTCTTCGACCAGCAGGCGGTCGGCGTCGTCGTGGTCGCCGCGGGCGGAAAAAAAGTCGGTGGGCGGCAACTGCATCTCGTCGCCGACGACGATCGCCTGGCGCGCGCGAAAGATGGCCGGCACCGCCTCTTCGACGGTGATCTGGCTCGCTTCGTCGAAGATCACCACGTCGAACAACTGCTCGTCGAGCGGCAGCGTGTCGGAGACGCTGAGCGGGCTCATCAGCCAGACGGGCTTGAGGTCGCGAATGACCGTGCCCGACGGCCCCGCCGCCAGGTCGCGGATCGACTTGAAGCGGATGCTCTTGCCGAACTCGTGCTCCAGCTCGCGGCGGCCGGCGGTGTAGGTCTTTTTGAATTCTTTTTGATCGGAGTCGAGCTGAGCGGCCGGCTGCGAGGCGACGCCGACGTGTTCCCAAAACGCCTGCCGCACGCGGTCGCGGACCGCCACGGCGTTGGCCTCGCGCCAGCGGCCGCACGATTCCGCCAGTCCATCGACGTGTTCGTCGCGCGTCGTCGTGGTGAACTTGGCCAGCGAGCGGTCGCCGCGCAGTGCGTCGTCGAGGCTGCGCCGGGCGGCGGCGGCTTCAAGCTGCGAGAAATCGAGCGGTAGCTCGCGCACCGCGTCGGCCACCGCGGAGGGCAGTTCGGCCAGCATCGCCAGGCAAGGCAGAAAGTCGGGCAAGTCACCCAGGGCGTCACCAATGGCTGTCAAAGCGCTGCGAATTTCCTCGAAGGTCCGGCGGTGCCCGTTGTCGAAGAAGGAGTCGAGTTCATGCTGGAAAGAGTCGATCGCCGGTCGGGCGGCCACCAGTGCGGCGACTTCGTCGGCCTTGGCCGTCGGTTTCATCAGCCGGTCGCGAAACCGGCCGACCACGCCCGAGGCATGGCCCGATTCGCCCCGCAACCGCTCGACGAGTTCGATGAATTCCGTCGGCGACTGCTCGCAACCGAATTCCTGCTCGATGCGAGCGGCGAAGTCGCTCACTTTCGCCGCCGCTTTGTACTCGTTCTCCAGCAGCTCGAAAACGTATACCCAGCCGGGCGGCACCTTGTGCAAGCTGAAATCGTAAGAACGGCTGAGGAGCAACCACAATCGCCACCAGTCGAGCTTGAAGAACGGGAACAGCTTTGGCTCCAGGCTCCGGGCCCGGGCCAAGGCGACGGAGACGTCTTCCGGCGGCAGCTTTATCACCCAGCCCTTGGCCGCTTGCCGCTCGCGCTGCGAGGCGGCCTCGGCCGAGCGGTATTGCTTGACGAGCTTGGCCAGCCGCTTCGATGCCTGGCTGCCGGCATCGAGCAAAGGCGTTTGCCCCACGCGGGCCAGCGGCTCGACCGACTCCGCAAAAGCCACAAGCTGCCTGGCCTTGTCCAAGGTGTCGGTCAACTCGGCGGGCAGCCGCGCGCGGGCCAACGCCGCTTCGACTTCCGCCAGGGCGGCCGCGGCATTCTTCAAACCTGCGCCGACGCGCTCCATCGGCCGCTCGTGGCGCGCCAGGTCGAGGTTCAAGTCGCGCAGCGGGTGCCGGGCCAGCAGAGCATCGTTTTGACCGTGGGGCGGCCTTCCCAGGCCGTCGTTCGAGGCAGACGGCCTG
>DATLUO010000285.1 GCA_035533075.1 Pirellulales bacterium
CTTCGTGGTGCTGCAATCAGGCCCGCGCGGCCCGCGCGGCGGCGCTCCGCTGTGGGGGAGCGGCTTTCTGCCGACGACCTATCAAGGCGTGCCGCTCTTGCAGGGGCCGGAGCCGATTCTGAATCTTGCCAGTCCGGCCGGCTTCGACCGTCGGCGACAAGGCGATTTCTTCGCGGCCGTGAAAGACCTTAATTCCCAGCGATTCGACGCCGTGGGCGATCCGGAGATTGCCACTCGCATCGCCGCCTACGAGATGGCCTGGCGGATGCAATCGAGCGCTCCGGAGTTGATGGACCTGTCAGGCGAAACCGCCCAAACGCTGGCCGCCTACGGCGCCGAGCCGGGCAAGCCCTCCTTCGCCAACAACTGCCTGCTGGCCCGCAGGCTGGTCGAGCGGGGCGTGCGGTTCGTGCAGCTCTATCACACCGATTGGGACCATCACGGCAACAACGACACGCACCTGGGCAAGCCGCTCGACGACCGCTGCCGCGAGACCGACGGCCCGGCCGCGGCGCTGGTGAAAGACCTCAAGCAGCGCGGCCTGTTGGACGAGACGCTGGTGATCTGGGGCGGCGAGTTCGGCCGCACGCCGATGGGCGAGCCGCGCGACCAGATGGGCCGCGACCACCACATCGACGGCTACGCCCTCTGGCTGGCCGGTGGCGGCATCAAGCCCGGCCAGACGATCGGTGTCACCGACGAGCTTGGCTTCTACGCCGTTGAAGACCGCGTTCACGTACATGACTTGCAGGCCACGATCTTGCACCTGCTGGGACTCGATCACACCCGGCTCACGTTCCGCTTCCAGGGCCGCAACTTCCGGCTGACCGACGTCGGCGGGCAAGTGGTCCGCAAGCTCTTGGCGTGAGAGGACGCTCCGCAACCCGACTGTTTTGCCGTGCCATGTAAAGCCGCTCCGGTCGTCACTGAGTTCAGCACGGATTCGACGGCCTTGCGCAACCGTTTTGAGCGAGCGGAACCGACGAGTCGAAAAGATCCGGTCCCAAGCCAACGGCGCGGTAGAACACAGGGAACCAAGCAGGCGGAGGCCTGCAACCGATCCAACCCAAGCCAGTCGCGAGATAGAACAAAGGATGTTTTGGTTCCGAGCGGATGCCGCCGGTGGCCAATGGTGGGGTTACCTCTGACCGGTTTTTGAGCGAAGCGCGCGGGTGGATAGAGTATCACAGCTCAGAAAAAGGTTTCACATCGCGCATAAAAAAACTAGAAGAATCTGTTCGTTCTTCTGGTTCGAGGCGGGTGGTTCCGGCGACCCGATTTTTTTCTGCAGAACGGCCGCCGCTCCTGCCGAAAATCTGGGGCGCGAGACGTGGACCCATTGAACGGCAACCTTCGCAGGAGAAACAAGATGGGAAAAATGACTCGAACCCGCCGCACTCGCATTGCCGCCGACATGGCCCGCATGCTCCGCGATCTGCACCAAGTGTCTGCCCAGGCGACTTCTACCCGCGTTCCGCGGCCGCATACCATCATCGCCTCAACGGCCAACTCGACTCGGACCGTTGCATCGACCGCTGCCGGGCCGGGAAGACGCGGGCAAAGGCGCGGCGCGGTGGGTTGAAAACAAACGGGCACGTCCGTGTGCCCGAGACCTACGGCTCAATCTCGGATCGAGACTACTTGCCGCCCTTGCTGCTCGCGGTCGCCTTGGAATCGCCGCCGGCCGCTTTCGCGTCGGTGGCGCTGTCCGAGCTTTCGTCGTCGGCCGAGGAACTGGCCGTCGCCGAGGCGGAGCTCTTTCGCTTCTGCTTCGCTTCGTCAGCCGCCTTCTTGACGATCTCGCGCTGTTCGGAAGTCAGCACCGCCTCGACTTCGCCGTCCATCTTGTCTTGCAGCGCCTGCAACTCGGCCTTCAGCGCGCTGATCTTCGGCTCATATTGTTGCTGGATGGCGTAGATCTTTTCACGCTGCTGGCCGCTGACCACCTTGCTGTAATAAGCGGGCAAGCGGCCGCGCGGTTTGGCCCGCGGCTTGGCGGGCTTGGCATCGGCCTTGGCCGCTTTGGCGTCGGGCTTCGCGTCCGACTTGGACGCGTCTCCTTGCGCAAGAGCCACCGACAAGATGAAGGGAAGAACCGCTGCCGACAACACGAACGGGAGCCTAAAGGAGACCTGCATCGAATGCCTCCGATTCAAAAGGAATATGCCTGCTGGGGGCGACATGCCCGCCACGCGCCCGCCTATCCTATCCGCTCACAAGTCGGGTTGCAAAGGAATTCTCTTCGTAGCTGGTCCGTAGTCCGCGGTCTGGGGCTGACGGACAGGCAATCGGTGTGCCGGCGCTCGCCCGCTCGCCCTGTGCCACGCTGCGCCGAACGCGTTGCCGGATTTGGATTTGCGACTCGGGACTTGAGCCTGCCGACGCCGTGGGGCGCCATCACCGAGGTCGGCTTCGGCCGCCCGTCGTCGACGCCAGACTCTTGCCAATCGGCCACCGGCGCGATAACCTGGTCTAAGTTCCGCTAATCGGCCCA
>DATLUO010000286.1 GCA_035533075.1 Pirellulales bacterium
GCTCGCTGGCCCCACCTTACGCCATCATAGTCGGTGCCCGCGCGACTGGCACGTTGCGGATTTCAGAATTGACCGGCTGGCGATTTCTCGATTCAATGCTCTCCGCGGGGATGCTCTCACTCCACTTTTTCATGATGCGGAACTCTGCGTTCAACACGAGGAATGTCGTCACGCCGTGCTGGCTGCCGGCGGCGCTGGCCGTCGTTTGCTTGCTGCCTCGGGCGGCGCTGGCCGTCAAGCTCGACGCGCTGTGCAACGACGCCGTCTTCTATATCAACCTGGCCCAGGGTTTCGAGCAGGGAAACTTGAACGCGGGCCTGGGACGCATGGGGCTGAACACCTATCCGCCCATCCTGGCGGCCCTGCACCAATTCGGCCTGGGCTGGGAAGCGGCCGGCAAATGGTGGGGCGTGTTCGCGGCTGCGCTGGCGGTGATGCCGCTCTACGGCTGGGTCAGGCGCCAGTTCGACGACCGCACGGCGCTGGTCGCCGGACTGCTCTATGCGTTTCACCCCAAGCTGATCGAGTGGAGCCCGGAGCTGCTCCGCGATCCGACGTTCTGGCTGCTTTGCGGAACGTCGCTCTATTGCAGTTGGCGGGCGGCGGACGAGCGGCAAGTCGGCTGGTATCTGACGGCGGGCATCAGCATCGCGCTGGCGGTGCATACGCGGTTCGAAGGCTGGTTTCTGTATCTGCCGCTCGTCGGCTGGACGGCGTGTGGCGTGCGTGCGGCATGTCCGCGGTCGCGAAAGTTGGCGGGCCTCTTGCTGGCCCTGGCTATGTGCCCGACGCTGATCGTGCTCGTCAATGCGACGGCCTTGCGGCAACACGATCGCTGGGAGTTGGGAAACTTCGACCGTCTGCAATACGTTATGCTGTGGTGGAAGGCGGCGTGGGGGCCGGAGCGGGTGGCCGACGGGACGATTGTGTCAGGGACCGACGCAGGCGAGACGCCTACGCTAGGGGCGGATGCAGGCGGGACGCCGCCGGCCCGCATGCCGGCGAAAAAGATGCTGGTGCTTTATGGCAACGCGTTCCGGCGAGGGTTCGGCGCGATCTTCGGAATCGCCTGGCTGATCGGCTTCGCCACTGCCCGCCGGCGGCTGCTGCGCGCCGATTATGCGGTGCTGTTCTTCGTAGCCGGGTGCGTCGCCGCGGCTGCCTGGGTACACCTGTGGTACGCGCAGGCCACGAGCAGCCGCTATTTTCTGACGATTGTTTTGCTGGCCCTGCCGTGCTCCGCCACGGGATGGCTGTGGGGCTACGATCGACTGGCCCATCTCGCGGCGCGCGCGTTTCAAGCACGTTGGGTCGGACCGGCCGTCACGGTTGCCGCGATCATCGCGACGGCGCTGGCGGGCGTGGGCGAGTCGCTGGCCGACCGGCACGACGGCCGCTCGCGCGAGGCCGCCCTGGGCCGTTGGCTGTTGGCAGAGTTCGGGCCGGCAAGCCGGATTGCCACGCTGGGGCCGATGCCCCTCGTCGGCTTTTATGCTCAAACCGTGACCAGCGTGGTTGGCACAAACGATGCCGATTTCTTCGGGCCGGAGCCGGATGCCCCGGTACAAGCGATTGTGGCCGTGCGGCGCGGCGCGGCTGCGGGCTCGGTGCCGGACTTCGTGAACGCGGGAAACGAGCGAGGTTATCGCCGCGTCGATCCCGCGCGCCTGCCGACGGGCCACGATTGGAGCGACGTGGTGGTGCTGATTGCGTCTGCCCCGGTCCCCTGCGCGAGGCCCTCACGATGACCGCCTATTTGGTGCCTTTGCTCGTGGCGGCGGCGACAAGCCTGTTGGCGACACCGCTGGCGCGGCGGCTGGCTTGGCGCCGCGGTGCCCTCGATCATGCCGACGGCCAGCGAAAGCTGCACGCATCGCCGGTGCCCTATTGGGGCGGACTGGCGCTGTTCACGGCACTGGCGGTCGGCACGATCAGCGGCGCGGCCCTGCACTCGTGGGGTGGCCTTCCCAGGCCGTCTCCAGCAAACGACGGCCTAGGAAGGCCGCCCCACGTGGAAATCTCGCAAGTGCCGCTGGCCCTGCTCGCGTCGGCGAGCATGATGTGCCTCGTCGGCTGGCTCGACGACCGCAACTCCTTGCGGGTCCGCTGGAAGCTGCTCGGCCAGGTGCTGGCCACGTTTCCTTTGGTCTTTTCCGGCCACGGAATCGAGCGCATCGAGTGCGGCGGATTCGTGCTCGACCCCGGATGGTGGAGCGTGCCGCTGACCATCGCCTGGCTCGTGGCCTGCGCGAACGCGGTCAACTTTCTCGACGGCGCCGACGGGCTGGCGGCCAGCCTCGGGCTGGTCATCGCCGCCGCGGCCACCTTGGTTGCCGACCGGCTCGAACACACCGATGCCGCGATGCTGGGCGCCGTGCTGGCCGGAAGCCTGGCCGGCTTTATCTTCTATAACTGGCAGCCGGCCACGATCTATCTGGGCGACGCGGGCAGCATGACGGTCGGACTTTGGCTGGCGGCGGTCGCGGCCGAAGGCTCGCGCGAGCCGCCGCTCGGTTCGCGTATGGTCGTGCTCGTGGCCTTGCTGGCGGTGCCCGCGGCCGACGTGGCCCTGGCGATCGCCCGACGGTTGCTCAGCGGCAAGCGTTTTTGGCTGCCCGACCGCGCTCATCTGCACCACCGCCTCATGGACGGCGGACGCACGGTGCCGCAAGTCGTGGCGGCGCTGGCCGGTATCGCCGCGGTGACGGGCCTGGTCGCGTTCCTGGCCGCGGTACACGGCCGCGAGTTGCTGGCTTGGGCGTCGCTGGCGCTGGTGGCCATCGCGGTTGTGCGGTTCGATCTCGCCGGACGACGCGAGCTGGAACTGGTTTGCGAGGTGGCGGCGCGTTCGATGCTCCGCCTGCTGACGATTACCGCCAGCGGCAGCGGCCCGAGTGCTGGCGGCCGGCAGAGCGAGCTCGGTCGGCTGCCGCTGCCTTCGGCCTGGGCCATGTTTCTGGCCGATATGCAAGCGTTTCAAGTCGAGCTGGTGGAGATGACGATCGCTGGCCTCGCTCACGGCCCGCCGCAGACGTGGCAGGTCGCCCTGGCGCCTTGCGACGTGGCGGACTTATGGTCGGTCGAGGTGGACTTTCGCGGCGCGGGCGGTGAAAGTTGCCGCCTGCGCGTTGGGGTGAGAGACGGCGCGGCGACCGCTCCGCTTCACTGGTTGGCCTTGCAGGATCGTCTGCGGATGTACGCGACGCATTGGGCGCGGCACGCCGCCGCACTCGGCGCCGCGCTAGGGACCGGGCCGCGGCGCGGCTTGACAATCGTGCCGGCTCCGGGCGACGATTTGGCCAAAGCCGCCTAGACTGGCAGAGCACGAGGAGGCGCTAAGTTTTTGAAAGTACACGATGGCACGATTGCAGGGCGGGCCTGGTTTGCAGCCAGGCGGGCGAGGCGATGGTTGATCGCCTATTGGCTGCTTCTGGTGCTCTTGACGCATTGGCCCAACCCGTGGCCGCACAAGGGCGAGCCCAAGTTCGTCGACAAGCTGGTTCATTTCTCGCTCTACGCGGCGCTGGCCTGGCTGGCGCTGCACGCCATGACCGTGCGCCGCGGGACGCTCTCTCCGGCAGTCCGATGTATGATCGTTTTCCTCGTCGTCGTGGCCTTTGGCCTGCTCGACGAATGGACGCAGCCCTACACTCGACGCGACTTCGACTGGTTCGACTGGCTGGCCGACACCGTGGGCGCGGCCGCGGGCATCGCCGTCTATTATGCCTGGCAGCGGCGTTTTCGTTTCACGGACCGCTCGTAGGCACCAAGTGCTGGCCATCTACGGCGCTTGAATCTCCCAGTTTTCGATCTGCAAGCCAGGGACGCGTTCAAACTCCGCGGTATTGGCGGTCACCACCGTAAGTTGCCGCGATCGCGCGATGGAGGCGATGAGGAGATCATTTGCGCCAATCGGCGTGCCTGCGCCTTCGATTGCCGCCCGCGTTGGTCCGTAGACTTCGGCGGCGACTGAATCAAACGGCAACGATTGGAAACGTGCCAGAAAGCGTTGCTGACGCTGCAAGGTCTTTGGCGGATCGGAACTCTTCGCAGCGCCGAAAAACATCTCCGCTTCAACGACCGAGCAGACCACAATCTGCTCATCGCCAGCGCTATCGATCCGCTGTCGAAGAAGCTCCGATCTGCCGTTGAGATAACGTATGCATGCGTTCGTGTCGAGCAAATACTTCATTCAACTGGAAATGCGGGAGGCAAAGGCAGGTCAGGTGGTTCTTCAAGGCCAAGACCGGCGCACGAACCGTACATTGATTCCGAGTCAGGAAGGTTTACGCGCGGCGCCTCATTCGCTCGCGGCACGGTCTCGATCGTCACAATAACGCGGCTAAGTGCTTCCCTCGGACCGATAGGCACCGTCAGATGAAGCACGCCATCGGCTCCGATCTGAGATTCAAGCTGGATTGTTCTCATGCAGTTGCAACCACGCCTCCGTCATTGCTTTCATGTTGCCGGCGATCTCTTCGCCGATCGGATTCTCGCCTGTGATGGCCGTCAGCGCCCAAAACCAATCGTTGGGCCCCTGCTCCGCCAAGTCCAGCAGAATGCAGGGAACAACGGCCGGTCCCATGCCGATGATTTTTTGATAGGCTGGGTGCGTCGCTCGTTTGGTCACATTCGATAAGACCTTCGTCTCGGACTTCCAGGCCGACGCGAGCGCCTGAAACTTTTCGACGACCGTCTGGTCCGTTTGCCGGCCATTTTCACAGAGGTTTTGAACGTTCGTCATCTTGCCTTGCTCAACTGATGCAATGGTCACCCTCATCAAATATAATCGAAAATGCGAGCGCGAACGATAGCGACCACAGCTGATGGCTATTCAGGTGCCATCCGCAACGTGTAATGGGCTTCGGCGGGAAAGAACTTTTGGTTGTCGCCAGCCAGATTCTTGAGCTGAAACTCATACACAAACCCGGCACGTAGGCGCTTGAGGCGCAAGCTTGCACGGCGACCGTCCGCGGAGAGTTCCACCGTGACGATCGGTTCGCTCTCGCGGTCGACGTCCGGTCCGCCGTAGGCCGGCGTCGTGATGCGACGATAGGAACTGACGGAATAGTTGGACGCATCCGCGGCGCGGCCGCCATCAACCGGCGCCGTGAAGTCGATCGCGAAGCCGTCGTGCAAGGCACGTACCTCGGCAATGCCCACGGGCACGCTGCCGTTGGGCCGCAGCCGCACGATCGAGCCGGTGTTTTGCCCACCGCCCCAGCCGCTGTCGCGGAGGTTGCCGACGTAAAGGTCGCCCTCTGGCGACACCGCACAAACCACCGGGCCTTCGAACGTCGGTTCGCCCGGCGCCGGCTCGATACTGAAAGGATATGCGGCGCCTTGATACGTGCCGCCGATTCTTTCCAGCGACATGCGAATCAAACGACGGGTGTCGAACTCGCAGCCGATAAGCTGGCCTTCGAAGGGACCAAAGGCGCTGCCATCCGATGCCTTGTGGACCGTTTCGGGAGTGTAGAGAAAGCAGATACCGTTGACGCTCCGCGTCCAAGGATGCGGTATGGCGATCGCCGGCTCCTCAAACGGCGGCTGGAATCCCGGCTTGACTTCAAGCTTGTTGATGAAGCCGTAGCGGGCACCCTGCCGCAGGTGGTTCAGCTCATTGAACGGGTTGTAGTTCCCCTGATTGTCGGTGGCGAACAGCTCGCCATCACGGTCGATCGCCAGTCCCATAGGAAAGCGTATGCCGGCCGAAATCGGTTCCAAGTCAAACAGCCGCGGCCGATCGACCGTCGCCTTTGTCGCGCGCAGCCGCACCACGCCGCCGCGCAAGTAGGCTTCGGCCGGAGTGCGATTGTCTTGCTGGCAAGGCAGGCCGATGTAGTAATTGCCGTCGGCGTCGCGTGGCAGGCCGATCGTCCAGTCGTGATAATCGTCCGTGTAACCCCAGCCCGAAGCGACGACCTCCGCCCGGCGTGCCCGGCCGTCGTTGTCGAACTGGCTCAGCCGCACAAGACCGTACTTGGCGGCCACGTCGATGGTCTCGCCCCGGCAGGCGATTCCGTAGGGCGCGGGCAACCCGTCGGCGACAAGCTGGACGCGGTCCTCGATGCCGTCGGCGTCGGTGTCGCGGGCCAGCCAGACGCCGCCTTTCAGCGAGCAGAAAAACAGCGCGCCGTCGTCTCGCCAGGCCAACCCCGTGGGCATTTCGCTGCGCGGCAGCGGCAGCCGCACAGCGTCGTATCCAGGAACCACGTTCAAACGAACCGGTGCCTCGGGCATGGCGGTTGGCGGAGCAAGCGGCGCGCCAGGCGGCACAGCCGACGATAGGTAGACAACCTCGGCCGCCAGTGGAGCTGCCTCATCGGCATGCGATAATGCAACGAAGCGCGAGCCATTAACGCCGGCTGCGCCTGGCGGAGTGCGAATCAATGCGTGATTGTCTATCGCTCCCGGCGCAAAATTCGGCAGATAGTGCAATCGCACCCTGTATCCCGCCGGCACCCCATCGACTTCCCAGTGTCGCCGAAGCCCATTCGCTCGACCGTCACTTACCGGAAAGATTGTTTGTGTAACCCGCAAAACAATCGTTTCGCTGCCGCCAGCAAACATCAGCCGGTAGCGAAAAGCAACGGCGTCGTCCTTCACCGCCAAGCTATCCAACTCGGCCTGGGCAGAGCCAACGGCCGGAATCGCCCCAACGACGCCCGATTCGGACAACAATTCAATCTCTGGCACATTGGCAGATGGCGGAAATAAACTGGGGCCGGCCGGCTCCCAATACCAACTCTTGCCGCGAGTCTGTTGGTTGGCTGTGTCGCCCAACCACCAGCCGACAAGTTGGTTCGCGCCCAGATCGAAGAGCACGTTATGCCGGTTTTTCAGCCCAATCATCACCGGCCGCACGATGACGCGCTTTTCGACTTCGACCACATCGGTGATGAAGATTGGCGGGCTGTCGTCGCCCGAATGCCGCGCCACGCGGATGGGTCCTGACGGCGGCGGCTCGAAGCCCGGCGTGTTCAGCACGTGCCAGACCGCGGCCAATTGCGAATCGAGCTTTCCGCCCAGAACGCCCCGGACGGGAATCTGGATGGCGGGCATTTCCATCCGCGGCACAATGCGGGCAGGATTGCGCACCCAGCGGTCGAACCACGCACCCCGGATGCGATTGCCGACCAACGACAGGTCGGTGCCGCGCGCCGCCAGCGCGACGTTGCTCGGCGCCAGGCTGCCGATTTTGTGGCAGCTCGTGCAGCCAAAACCGGCGGAAGTCACCAGGCGGCTGCCGGCGCTGGCCAGCGCTTTCTCTGCCAGCTTTGGCCCGCTGCGGGGCCGATCGGGAATCCGGTCGATGGTGGTGAAGTAGGCGGTCAACGCCGCCAGCTCGCCTTCGGAGAGATTGAACTTCGGCATGCGGACCGCCAGCCAAGGACGCAACGGCGGATTACGGAGCGTGATGGCGTCGGCCAGGGCGGCGTCGTGCAGCTTGTCGCCGACGGCGGTCAGTGCCGGAGGTGGCAGTGTCGGCAAGAGAGGAGCAAGTTCCGGATGTTGCTCGACCACCGGCGCCAGGTTCGCGGCGATACCTTGCTCGCCGTCACGGGCATGGCAGGCGAGGCAGTTCCGTTCTCGCAGCACAAAGCGGCCATCCGCAGGCGGCGATGTTGGCAGCGCGCCTGCAAGGTAAGCAACGAGCGCTTCACGCTGCGGCTGTGACAAGGCGTATCCGGGCCGCGAGCCTTCGCGGTCTGGCATGCCGAGGCAGGTTTTCTCCCAGTGTTTGCTGGCCTTTTGAAGATCGAATTTAACCGAGGCGGAACGCGGCGGTGCATCACCAGGAAGAGCATGGCAGGCCCGGCAACGCAGTTGTTCGACGAGACGTAGCCCGCTCGCTCCGCGAGCGGAACCCACCCTCACTCCCGTTTGATTCTCACTTCCCAACAGCTCCGCCGGCTCACTTTTCAGCGTCGCCAGCCAGGCCGCCAAATCGGCGCGTGCCACCTCCGAAAGCTTAAACACCGGCATTCGATGATCTGGATTGATCTTTGCCGGATCGGCCAGCCAGCGTGCGAAGAAATCCGCCGGCCGTTTCTCGGCCACGTGCGACAGATCGCCGCCGCCAAACAGGCCCACCGCTCCCAGGTCGCCAACCGGGTGGCAGGCCAGGCAGCCCACGGTCATAAACAATCGACGTCCGCGACCCGCGTCGCCCGTCGATCGCCTCGACGTTGCACCGGGCAGTTCGGCACCAAGCACATAATCAGCCACCGCTTCGGCATCTTCATCGCTCAGCGCAAACTGCGGCATTCGCACGAACGCCTCCTCTTGCTCCGGAAGACGGCTGGGGTGAGTGCTCTTCAACGCCTCTCGATCGTGTTCACTCGTGCGACTCCCGCGGCGAAGCCAAGCCACCAGCCAGGCCCGCGACATATTGCTCCGCAAGTGTACGAGCGACGGACCGGCGAGGCCGCCGACTCCTGCGGCGCCGTGATGGCAATTGGCACATCGCAGCGCGCGCCACAGTTCTGCGCCGCGCTCGAAGACATCGCCCGGATCGTCTGACGGCTCGTGAAACAGCAGCCGGCCGGGCACGGGCTCCAGCTCGAACTGCGGCCCCGACCAATACAGTCCGACTCGCGCCTGATCGCTCGTCTTCTTGAACCGAATGGCGATCGGATGATGGCCGAATTCCAGCTCGATCGCCGGCGAGTCGAACCAGCGCGGAGCTTGGCTCTGGCCCGAGACGATTCGCTTGCCGGCGACGCCGAGCGATACGTCACCCGCGGCAAACAGATAAAAACGGTGTTCGCCCGGCGACAGCACTTGAAGCCGGCCGCGCCACTCGACGGAAAAACCACCTCGCGGCAGCCGCTCATCGGGCGCCTGGCCATTCCAGACGAATTGCACCGCGTCGTCGCGTCGCGCGCACTCGCTGGGCGACGCCTGATAATGCGCCACGAGGCCCGGCAGCAGTCGCGGCTCTTCGTCGTCCTCGTCGTCCGCAATGGCCGCGGTACTCATCACGCAGGTGGCGAACATTATGGCAACAAGGCGGAATAACCATCCGCTTTTTGTTCCCTCGCGTCGGTGGCGGCGCGTGCAGGATGCCTTTCCTAGGCCGTCCAAGAACGAACGGGACGGCCTAGGAAGGCCATCCTCCGCCTGGCCACGCTCTGCCCAAGTTTGGTAGCGATCGTCGCTTTCTGCTTCTGCTTGTGTGCTCGCGACCATGCTTCACTTCACCGGACGCAGACGCACGGACTTCAGGTCGATCAGCGGGCCGCGCAAGCGGCCGTCGGGATGAACGACCAACTGCTGCACGCCGGCCGGCAGCTCGACCTGGCCAAGCGGAAGCGGACGATACGTGTCCCAGTTCCCGGTGCCCAACACTTTGGCCGTCAAACGCTGGTTGCCGATGTCGACGGCCACGGTTTGCCCGGCGGCGCCATTCTCGCAGGCGTAATCGAGCGAGAGGGCGTATTTGCCTGCCCGCACGATTTCCAGCGACCAGACGGCATGGTCGTCGTCGCTCTGCCAATAGCCGAGATTGCGATACTGCGGCTCGAAGACCAGCGTCTGACCATAAATCTCGCTGTCGGCAGCCAAACACCAGAACTCGCCGCGCAATGCTTCCGGCCGCACGAGCTTCGGCTGGTTTCCCTCGAACGTTTTGCGAGGCGGACGGAAGCCGCTCAGGTACGCCAGCAGGTCGGCCACTTGCTGCGGCGAAAGGTCTTTTTCCAGTCCTTCGGGCATGAGCGACTTGTTTGTGCTCGCCAGTGCGTCCAGCTCGCCTCGCACGAGTGCAATCTCCTTGCCATCGGCGGCCAGCAGCGTGATGCTGGCTCCGGATTCCGAAGCGAGGATACCGCTGTACGTGACGCCCGCATTGGTGATGGCCGTATAGTTGAGAAACTTCGCCTCGACGGCACGGTTCGGATCGAAGATCGCCGTCAGCATCGTTCGCGGCGAGCGGTCGCTGAGTGCCGACAAGTCCGGCCCGACGACATGGCCGATGTCGGCCAGACGATGGCACGTGGCGCAGCTCTTTTTGAAGACCGCCGCTCCCTGTTCGGCCGAACCGGCAAGCTGCGACGCCTCTCGATAGCGGTCGATCACTTGCTGCCGGTCTGAATTCACCGCGCCGGCGAACAGCTTTTCGGCCTCGGCGCGGATTTGTTCGTTGGGATGCTGCAAAATCCGCTGCCGCCGGGCAACATCAACGGCGACCGCCGGCACCTTTTCAGACTCGATCTCGGCCAGGAGTTGCCGCAGCCACGTTTCGCGGCCCAACAGCGCGTCGATCACCTGGCCGCGAAGCTCGGGGCCGTATCCGGGCCAACCGGCGAAGAGCATCGCGGGCACTTGCGGATCGCCGGTGGCGGCCAGCGCGGCCACCGCGGCCGATTGCACGGGTGCCGACGTTTGCGGCGAGAGTAGATCGGCCAGCGTCTTCATATCGGCCGGACGTTCGTCGGACAAGCGGCCCAAAAGTTCGACGGCCCGCAACCGAACGTCATCGGACGCGGTGGAATCGCGGGCTGCCGCTCTCGCCGCGGCAAAGAAGCTACCGATGCGCGATAGCGGCCCGCGCGCGGCTGCTGGCGCGCTCGACGCCAGCTCCTTGAGGCCCAAATGCCGCCGGTTCATGCCGTCGAACAGTCCTCGCAAGGCGGCGAGTTGCCAGGTGTCGAGAGGCTCGTTGGACGACGGCAGCGACTCGACGAGCGGCGCGAGTGCCTCGCTGCTGTCCACCACGACCGTGAGCATAGCTATCTGTTTGACGAATTCTTCCAGGCCCACAAGATCGTCAGGTCGATCGAGCAACACCTCGACAAGGCTGGCAAGGTTTTGTTTGTTGGCAGAGCTGAGAATGGCGGCGCGGAGGAAAATGGTTCCCTCGCCGTTTGGGCCGCCGCCGCGTTCGACTGTCCGCAACGCCAATTGCCCGAGCGCGCGCCCGGCGTCGGGCGAGTGCCACTCGCCGAGACTGTAAGCGAGTTGCATCAGCAATTGCGGCTCGTCGGAATCCACGAGTCGTTCCACGGCCGCGGCCAACTCGGGCGATCGATCGAAATACGGCTCCGAAAGCCGCACCACGTGCCGGTCGATCTGGGGATAAATGCCGAGACTTTGCCGCAATAAACCGGCGTCGATGGCTTTCACGCCGTCGAGTGTGCAAAGTGCGTGCAGCCGGGCCGTCGGCGGCCTGCCAACGTCCGCAAGCATCGCTTTCAGCAGCGGCACGGCCGCCGGATCGTTGCGCTCAAGCAAGAGCTGCTGCACCAGGTCGCGTTGCCAGCCACTGGGGCTGTCGAGCGCGGCCACCAGCCCCGCGATGTCAAGTTTATCGAAGCGCGGCAAATCGCGCGGCTTCACGCCCACCGGATAAACACGGTAGATCCGCCCCTTGTCGGACCCGGCCCGCAAATCGACCTTGGCCTGGAACTCCTTTGGAATCCATTCCGGGTGTTCGATCACCTGGCGATACATGTCGGCGACCCACAGGGCGCCGTCGGGGCCGACGCGAATCATCGCCGGGCGACAAGAATTATCGGTCGAGGCCAGGAACTCGCTGCGCTGCTCGTCGTCGGCGCGGCGGCTGTGGAAGGTGAAACCGTCGGCAAACACGACTTCCCGATGCACCAGGTTATGCACCGGCTCGCTCACAAACGAATTGCCGGCGAATTGCGGCCCGAACAGATTGTCGCGATAGATAATCGCGCTGCAGGCCGAGGTGAAACGGTTTGCGGCGTTCTGGTCGTTGAACCGCGGCAGCGTGCGGCTGGCGGGAAAGACCGGCGCCGCGCCCGGCGCCAGCGAAACCTGCACGCGCGGTTCGGGCGACGCGACGTGCGAATTGCGGCGCAGGTAATGGTCGTCGAGCACGAAATGATACATCGGGTGCGAGTTGTTGTTGCCGAACCAGTTGCCCCAGTCGTCGCGTTCGCGCACAAACTGCGTCTGGCCGGTGACGGGTTCGATCAGCCCTTCGTCGGGCCGGATGCGGAAATCGCGGCCGCCGATGTTCAGTTTCTCGCCGGTCAGTAGCGACTCGATGCCGCCGCCGCTGTCGCCGTTGGCGCAATAGACCCAGTTGTCGAGTCCCCATCGCAGCCCGTTCACGCGGTGCTGCGGGTTTCCCTCGCCGAAACCGCGATAGAGCGGCGTTCGCAGATCGGCCCGGCCGTCGCCGTCGGTGTCTTCGGCATAGAAGATTTCGGGGGCGCAGGTCACAAGCACGCCCTTGCGCCACGGCATGATGCCATTGGGATAACTCAATCCGTCGAGGAAGAGCGTCGAGGAGTCGTAGCCGCCGTCGCCGTCGCGGTCTTCGAGAAAGCGCACTCGCCCGCCCGGCGTTCCTTTGCCGTCGATGCCGAGCGGATAATCGGCCATCTCGACGATCCACAACTTGCCGTCGGCGCCCCAGGCGAAGGCCATCGGGTCCATCGTCAACGGCTCGCAGGCCACCAACTCGACCTGAAAGCCGGGTCGGGCAACCATCGACTCCAGCGCCCCCCGCGGCCCGTCGGCGAGTGAGGCCGGGGCGAGCAAGAAAGTCAGCAGGAAAGCAAATAATGGTCGCATGATGGGGATCCTTCGAATCGGCAGCACACGTCGTTTATTGTACCCAAGATGGTAAGCCGGAGCAGTAGGCGGAGCGGCTCCAGGCTGATATACTTGCTTTGCCGTAATGGAAAAATTCGCTCGTAT
This sequence comes from Pirellulales bacterium, assembly GCA_035533075.1. NCBI lineage: Bacteria > Pseudomonadati > Planctomycetota > Planctomycetia > Pirellulales > Pirellulales bacterium. The sequence continues at coordinate 12,682 of DATLUO010000286.1, forward strand.
CGTCGTTGCTTATCACGGATGTCCGCGCAGCTTCGCAAACGCGCTGCTCCTTGGAAAGACTCCATTTACAGAATGGAGAAAGAGCCAGAACACCTGCGATTGGCTGGGAGATGGGATCTATTTCTGGGAACACTCCCGGAGTCGCGCCATGCGCTGGGCTACCGAACACTTCGGCAAGCGTGCTGCGGTATTGGGTGCCGTGATTCAATTGGGGGCGTGCTTCGATCTGCTGAACGAAAGATTAACCCCACTTTTGGCGCGCAGTTATCAGGAGTTAAAAGAGACACTGGTTAAGGCCGATCAGCCGCTTCCCGTCAACAGAGGAAAGGCCAAAAAACTCCGACAGCTTGACTGCGCGGTGATCAATTACTGTCTGAATCGAGTGGTCGGTTCAGAAGTACCGTTTGATACAGTGCGAGGAGCGTTCTTGGAAGGCGAGCCTGTTTTTCCCGGAACCACGATTTCCGCGGAGACGCATATTCAGATCGCCGTAAGGAACGTCGATTGCATTCTCGGCGTCTTCCGGCCAAACTTATAGAGGATGCCCTATGATACACCGACAACCAACGATTGCCGAAATTGAGGCCGCCTTTGAGGCAAGCCGATTGCCACCCGAAGAAGATTTTGAGCGCATGATCCGCGAGGGCCTGATCAACCGCAAAGGGCAGTTAACCAAACTGTATGGTGGCGAAGCTGAGCCCGAACCAGGGGCACAGCGGCCCACAATGGTGGAATATGACGACAACGGGCAACCGTGACGCGAAGCGAATGTTGCCTGTTTTCAACCTTCACGGTGACTCCATTCATCACGTTTCGCTTGGGGGGTAAAGGAACGGCGAACTCAAAGCAGCATTGCAGCTTCAGCAGCGATCTCGGCAGCTCTGGCCGTTGCTTCATTTTGCCATGCGGTCGCTTTCCATATGAAGGCCGGCCGGCGTGCCTGGCGATTTGCGCGAGCCACGGCTCACGCGCTCACCGCGTACGGCAGCGGCCGGCCTTCCAGCCCGGCCATCAAGTTCTCGACCGACATGTCGGCCATGCGGCGACGCGTCTCAATGGTGGCGCTGCCCAAGTGCGGCGCGATGACGACGTTGGGCATCGAGAGCAGCGGATGCTCCTGCGGCAAGGGCTCCAGATCGGTGACGTCGAGCGCCGCCGACGCGATCTGGCCACTGGCAAGCGCCGCCGTCAAGGCCGACGTGTCGACCACCGCTCCACGCGCGATGTTGATCAGCGTCGCCGTCGGTTTCATACGGGCCAGGGCCGCGGCGTCGATCAAGCGGGTCGTCTCCGGCGTCAGCGGGCAGCAGAGCATCACATAGTCGGAACGGGCGAGTAGCTCCGTGAACGGAACGTGTTCCACACCCAGATCCGCCTCGGCGTCCGGCCGGCGACGGCGGTTCGCGTAGAGCACCGTCATGTCGAAGGCGCGTGCCCGACGTGCAACTTGGCCCCCGATCCGCCCCAAACCCACGATGCCCAAGGTGCTGTGGTGTACCTCGCGGCCCAACAGGTAGCCCGGATCGTAGACGGTGAACTGCGGCGATCGGGCATAACAGTCGCCCTCGACCAACCGGCGGGCGGCCGCCAGCAGCAAGGCGAAACCCAGATCGGCCGTGGCGCCATCGAGAACGCCCGGCGTATTGCCGACGGGGATGCCACGCGCGGCCGCATCGGCCAACAGCAGCTCTAGGCTGGCGATTTCCTGACCTTCCGCCGGCTGCAAGACGGCATTCAGCAAACTTATCAGGGCCGGCTTGCTTTGCTCGCGGCCAAACACGTGCTTGAAAGCGTAATCGACCTTGGGATCCGTCTGCGTTTTCATGTCCAGAACGACAATGTGGTTTCCGTGAAGAAGGGTCCGATAAGCTTAGCCGCTCAGGATGCGGGCATCAAACGCCGAGGTTGCCAAAGCAAGGCTGCGGGCACCCGCATCTGACAGATTCGCGGGCGGGCTGTGTGTAATACAATAGCCAGAGCCGAGCGCGCCAGCCCCAGCCACGACCACACCCATGACCGAATCGCCCGAAACCCATGCCAGCTTGATTCTCCGGCTTCACGACCGGGCCGATCAGCAGGCCTGGCGGGAATTTGTGGAAATCCATCAGCCGGTGATCTATCGCCTGGCTCGCTATAAGGGCCTGCAACACGCCGATGCCGACGACGTCGTGCAGCAAGTGCTTTCGGCGGTCGCCGGCGCCGTCGAGCGCTGGCAGCCCGATGAAAACCGCGGGCGGTTTCGCACCTGGCTGCAAACCATCGCCCGCAACCGGATTGCCAATGCTCTCTCACGTCAGGCGGCCGACCGGGCCAGCGGCGAAAGCGGCGAGCGAGAACTGCTGGCCCGGCAGCCTGCCGCCGAGGCCGATTCGAGGCTGCTCGTCACCGAATGCCGGCGGGAAATCTTTCAATGGGCGGCGCGGCAAATTCGCGACGAATTCGAAACCGACACCTGGGACGCCTTTTGGCAAACCGCGGTCCAAGGCCGCAAGGTGAGCGACGTCGCCCGGTTGCTCGGAAAAACGGCCGGCGCCATCTACACGGCCCGCAGTCACGTCATGCGCCGCTTGAAGCAAAAGGTGCTCGAATGGGAGGCCGCTGAATGAACGTCGAACATCACGCCTGCGATCCAAAATTGATTGGCCGCTTGCTCTGCCATGACCTGAGCGGCGAGGAACGGGCGGACTTGGAAGCGCACTTGGAAGTCTGCTCGACCTGCCGCGAAACACTCGATTGGATGGCCGCCGAGGTGAGTTGGTGGCGCGAGGCCCGTGACTTTTTGTCGGGAACGGGTCCGGCTGAACACGAACCCGTCCACGGCCATGTTCTGAATAGCTTTCTCACGCCTACCGACGATCCCAGGATGCTGGGCCGCGTAGGGCCCTATGAAATCGCGGGCATCATCGGCTCAGGCGGCATGGGCGTGGTGCTCAAAGGTTTTGACGGTGCATTGAACCGGTATGTGGCCATCAAGCTGCTGGCGCCGCGCCTGGCGGCCAGTGCCACAGCCCGGCGGCGCTTTGCGCGAGAGGCTCAGGCGGCCGCCGCCGTCATGCACGACAACGTGATGGCCATTCACTCGGTGGCCGAATCGCAAGGGCTGCCGTATTTTGTCATGCCCTATGCCCGTGGGGCGTCGCTGGAAAAACGGATTCAGCAGACCGGTCCGCTGGGCTTGGAAGAGATATTGCGGATCGGCATGCAGGTGGCCGCGGGCCTGGCGGCGGCGCACGCCCAAGGGCTGGTGCACCGCGACATTAAGCCGGCCAACATCATGCTCGAAGAAGGGACCGAGCGCGTCAAAATCACCGATTTCGGTCTGGCCCGCGCCGCCGACGACGCCAGCCTGACTCGCTCGGGCGTGATCGCCGGCACGCCGCAATACATGTCGCCCGAGCAGGCCCGCGGCGAGGCGATCGACCACCGCGCCGATCTGTTCAGTCTGGGCAGCGTGCTGTATGCGATGGCGACGGGCCGCCCGCCGTTCCGCGCCGACACGCCCTACGGCGTGTTGCGGCGGATATGCGAAACGGAGCCGCGGCCGGTGATCGAAATCAACTCGGCCGTGCCGGCCTGGCTCGAACGGATCATCGCCCGGTTGCACGAGAAGGAGCCGTCGCGGCGTTTTGAATCCGCCGCTGAGGTGGCCGCGCTCTTGGAGCAATGTCTGGCGCACGTGCAGCAACCAAGCTCGATTCCGCTGCCCGCGGCGGTGGCCGACCTGGCGCGGCCGGCCAAGTGGCGACGCCGTTGGGCCATCGCCGCCGCATCGATCGGCGCCGCTGCGATGGTTCTGGTCGCACTGTGGTTCGCGCGCGGGCCGCGCGACGGCGAGCGAAAACAATTGGCAGCCGACGAACCGCGAGCCGAAGCCGGCGGCGCTCCGTCGCCCACGGGGCGAGGCAAACAGACCGGCATCGGAGATGACGCGATTGCGGCACAGATCGATAGGGCCGATGAGTCCGCCCGCCGATTGGAATCCGACGTGAGCGCGCCGCCGAGCGCCGACGATGTGATCGGGCGCGAATTGGACCGTGTCGACCGCGGTTTGCGATTGCTCGAGGCCGACGTCTTGGAGTCGTTGCGCGAGGGCTGAAATGCGAGTAGTAAACCTGTTCCGAGCCGCGCGAAAGAACCGCGATTCACTCGAGCCGGCTTTAGCCGGGCTTCCCGACCGCGGCTTCAGCCCTTGCGCGTTCGGCGCGGTCGGGAAGCCCGGCTAAAGCCGGCTGACGGAAAGTAGGTAAAGGTCCGCGAACCACCAGCTAAAGCTGGTGGCAAACGGCACAAGCCGGCTGAAGCCGGCTCAAGAATTCAACCTCCCCGGAGAACCTTCAATGAAATCTCTTCTTGTAACCGCCGTCAGCGCGCTCGCGCTGGGGCTCATCTTGAACTCGATTGCCGCGGCGCAGAAGCTCCAACCTCCGAGTGAACCCACGCAAGCGGCGCCGACCTCGCCTTCGCAATCATCTATCTTGTCGGTGGCGGAAGCCAAGAAGCGTTATCGTGCAACGCAAGAGCACCTTCAAAATCTCGTCAAAGACCCAGGAACTGAAACCATCGAAATCCCCTTTATGCGCGGAGGCCGGCCCGTGACCGAGATTCAAGGACCGCGCGACCGTATTCGCGCAGCCGTGGCCGCCGACTTCGACGCCCGACGCCAGTTGCAACAGGGCGAATTGGCCGAATTGGAGGGCCGCGTCGCCCGCATCAAGCGCGCCTTGGAAATTCGCGACGCGATGCGAGACACCATCATCGACCAGCGCACGGATGAATTGCTCGACGAGATGGAAGAAGCCGGCAGTAGTGGCACGCGCGGGGGACCTGCCGCACCCGACGGTGTTCGTCCGGGCAATAATCCCGGCGCCGAGAAGGGGGCGGCAACTCCGCCCGCCGAAAGCGATGCCGCGGTCAAAGAACAAGCGCACATTCTCAAACGCCAGCTCGACGAGGCCAAGGCCAATCTCGAATCGGCTGAACACGCCAAAGAACGTGCGCTGAGGCTGTTCCGAAGCGGCGCTATCTCTCAGGACGCGGTTGTCGAGGAAGCGCAAAAGGTAAAACCCGCAAGGATCCTGTTTGACCGGCTCGTGCTGCAATGGGACGCGTTCCTTGAAGCGCATCCCGATCTGCCTAAAACGAAGGCGCCAGCCGCCCGCGATGGCGCGCCCAACGGCCCAACCAAGCCGTCGACCGAACGGGGCGCGAATCCGCGCACCGAAAGCGATGCCGATGCGTCCCGACACAAATCGCGACTTCTCGAACTCGATGCCGACGAGGCCATTGCCAACTTCGAGTCGGCGGAGCGCGACTTCAGGCGTCTTGAGAAGCTGCGCGCGAGTGGAGCGATCGAGCAGGCGGTCCTCGATGAGCAAGTCGAAAAACTCGCGCTCGCCAGAATCAAGCTTGAGCGGGCCGCCCAGAAATGGGCTCTCGACGTTGAAGAGGCCCAAGCGAATCTGGGGTCGGCCGAGCGCGCCTACAAGCGTGCCGAGAAGCTGCACGCGAGTGGGGCAATCGAGCAGTCGGTTCTCGACGAGCAAGCCGACAAATACAATCGCGCCCAAATCGAGCTCAACCGTGCAGAGTCGAAAATCCACACCACGTTCGACCGAGTAGAGCAGAGATTAAAGGCGCTCGACCAACCGTTGGGGCTCCCCGTCGAGCAGCCGGCCAAGCAAGCACCTACCGGCGCTGGCGCGCTCGATGAACCGACAAAGACCTCGTCCGAACAGGCCCCGGTCGATGACAGTATCAATTCCCTCCCTTGATGCTCGTGGCGGGGCGCGCCGAAACGGTCGTCAGTGATTGAACACAAACTCCTTCGAGTTCAATAGCGTCCACAGCAAGTCCTCAACCGCCGGCTGCCTGGCTGGAGCGGTATCAATCAGCGCCACCGCGTCGGCCAGCTCCGCCTCGCTCGGCGGCCGAGAGAGCGTCCGCAGGTAAAGCTCGCTCACAACCTCCGCGGTCGGCTTGCGTTCCTTGATCAGCGTCGCCACCGTCCCTTTGGGGTTGGCAATGTCGCGCTGCAACTCAGGCGAGGCCAACAACGAAAGCCTGAATCCGTTTTGCCCGCTGCCCCGGTGCGTCCAACCGGGGCATCGCCTGGCCGCCAAGATGAACGTAGTACAGCCTCCACTTGGCCAGGCTCTGCCCCAGCCACCGCCCAAAGAAAAGGAAGAGGAACTGGCGCCATAACCGATACGTCCGGCCCTGCGACCGCACCCTTCCCCGCCGGTGCCATACATTTTGCTTGCCCGACGGGAAACAACCGAATTTAATGGAGGTTTCAGGGTTCACCTCTGCTTATCGGGAGACACTCGGCATGTTGTGGCGAGTTTTCGAGCAGTTTCGTCCCTTCGGCCACGTCCGGCGAAACCGGCGAACGTTCAAGGCAAGCCGCGTCCGGGCCGCGTCGCGGCTCAGCGGCGAGCGCCTGGAAAGTCGCTGCTACTTGACGGCGGCTGCCACGCCCGGCGATCCGATCGTGACGGTGGATACCAATTTCGGCAACTTCCAGCTCGAATTGTTTCCCGCCGACGCTCCGCAGACAGTGACCAACTTTCTCAGCTACGTCACCAGCGGCAAATACAACGACACCGTCGTCAGCCGGTCGATTCCCAACTTCGTCGTCCAGACGGGCGGCATCACCTCAGCCTCGGCCACCTATACGAGCAACTCGCAGTTCGTGCCCGTGCCGCAAAGCGCGGCGATTCCCTTGGAATACAAGCTGCCCAACACGCTGGGCACCATCGCCATGGCCCGCAGTTCGGCCGCCAACAGCGCCACCGACGAATGGTTTATCAACACCGCCGACAACTCGACCAATTTGGGGCCGGGCGGCGTCGATGCCAACGGCTATGCCGTGTTCGGCAAAGTGCTCGACAACGGCATGACCGTCGTGAACACGATTAACGCCCTGTCCACGAAAAGCGAGGGATCGGTGCAAGACAGCGCGACCTCCAGCACCGATTTGAGCAACCTGCCATTGGGAACCAACAACGAACTGGTGCGGATCACGTCGATGACGCTCGACAGCATCGACGGCGAGGTGTTCACCGATACCAACGGCAACGGCACGTTGGATTCCGGCGAGGCCGGTGTCGCGGGCCGCACGGTGTTCATCGACAGCAGTAACAGTGGCCAGCCCGGTGGCACGAATCCGACGACGACCACCGACGCCAATGGCAACTATACGTTCACCGGCTTGACGCCGGGCCAATACACCGTGAAAGAAGTTTTGCCGAGTGGGGTGACCCTGACCACAGGCACACAGACGGTGACCGTGACTTCCGCCGGCACCGTGTCGGGCGTCAATTTCGGCGAAGCCGTGCCGGCGAAGATCACCGGCACCGCGTTTATCGACGACAACGGCAACGGCCAGCTCAATGCCGGCGAACCGGGCATCTCGGGCCGCACCCTGTTTCTCAACAACGACGGCACCGGCGCTCCCGACGCGAAGAACCCCTCCACCACCACCGATGCCAGCGGCAATTACACGTTCGACAATGTGGCGCCGGGTCCTTACACGGTCATGGAGGTGCTGCCGGCCAACGTGAGCCTGACCACGCCCACGCAGTCCGTCACCGTGACGGCCAACCATACCACGGCCGGCGTGAACTTCGGCGACCGGCCGGCCATTGCGGGCACCGTGTTCAACGACCTCAATCTCAACGGCACCCTCGAATCGGGCGAGCCGGGCATCGCCGGCGTCACCGTCTTTCTCGACGAGAACAAAACCGGCTCGGCCGCCAACAACCCCACGCAAGTCACCACTGCCAGCGGGGCGTATGCCTTCGACGCACTCGCGCCCGGAAGTTACACCGTGCGAGAAGTGGCCCCGCTGGGAGCGACGGCTACTTCCCATGTCGGCACGCTGACCGTCGTGGCCGGACAGACCGCCAAAGCCGATTTTGGCAATTTCCTCACGAGCCCCATAGCGCCGCTGCCGGTATCGACGGGCAGCTCGACGCCCTCCTCCGACGCCAACACGGCCTTCGTCAACGGCGTCTACTTTCGGCTCTTGGGCCACAATCCTGATTCAACCGGCCTGGCTTATTGGCAGCAGAAACTGGCGGCCGGGGCCTCGCACCAGGCGGTGGTTCAAGGCGTCTGGGATTCCGCCGAGCATCTGGGCCAGGTTGTGGAGCAGTTTTACCACGAGTTCCTGGGACGAGCGTCCGACCCGGCCGGCAAGAGCTTTTGGATCAACCTGTTCGGTCAGGGTGCGACGGACAAGCTCGAAATCGCCGGGTTCCTCACCTCGCGGGAATATACGAATCTGCACGCGACCGACGCCGGCTTTGTCGACTCGCTGTATCAAAACATCGCCTTGCGCTCCGCCGATTCGCAAGGCCTCAGTTACTGGCAGAACGCGCTCTCCGGGGGCCAATCGCGTTTACAGGTGGCCCAGGCCTTCCTCAACGGTCAGGAGGCGACCACGCGGCTGCTGGATGAGTTCTATGCCGCCTTCTTGCACCGCCTGCCCGACGCGAACAGCCAGCAAACGTTTGTCGGGCCGTTGGAGCAAGGCACGATGTCGGTGCGCGACGTGGGCGTGGCGGTCCTTTCCAGCAACGAGTACTTCAACGACGTCTCCAAGCAGTAGCCGTCATGAAAATCGCCCGCATGGAGACCTTTCTGGCGAACGCCGGACTGCGCAACTATCTGTTCCTGCGTCTGACGACCGACACGGGAGTGTCGGGCATCGGCGAGGCGTCGCTCGAATGGCAGGAGAAAACCGTCGAGACGCTTTGCCGTGAATGGCTCGAGCCTCGCGTGCTCGGCCGCGATCCGTTCGACATCGAAGCGCTGATCGGCGGCATGGTGCGCGATCAATACCAGGGCGGCCCGACGGTGATGACCGCCATCAGCGGCGTCGAAATCGCGCTCTGGGACATCGTCGGCAAGGCCTGCGGCCAGCCCGTCTACCGGCTGCTCGGCGGCCGTTGCCACCCGCGGATCGCCACCTACGCGAACGGCTGGTACGGCGGCGCTGGCAGCCCGCCCCAGTTCGCCGAACGGGCGAAAGACGCGGTCGCTCGCGGTTATCGTGTACTGAAGTTCGACCCGTTCGGCGTGGCCTGGAAGGACCCGCCAGACGCCGAAAGCGAAGTCGCGGTCGACCGCGTGGCGGCGGTGCGCGAGGCCGTCGGAGAAAGCGTCGGCTTGATGATCGAATATCATGGACGGCTTTCTGCGGGCGCCGCGATCGCCATGATCGGCAAGCTGAAGCGGTTCCGGCCGGTCTGGTCCGAAGAACCCGTTGCGCCCGATTGCATCGAGCTGCTGGCGGAGGTCAAGCGCGAGACGGGCGCCACGATCGCGGCCGGCGAGCGGCTCTACACGCTGGCCGACTTTTATCGCCTGATCTCGCGCCGCGCCGCCGACGTGGTGCAGATGGACATCGCGCATTGCGGCGGCCTGTCGGCGGCCAAGAAGATCGCCGCCGTCGCCGCCATGCAAGACCTGCGCGTGGCGCCGCATTGCTCGATCGGTCCGGTGGCGCTGGCCGCGGCGTTGCACTTCGACGTCAGCACGCCCAACTTCATGATTCAAGAATCGTTTGCCGAGTTTGACGTGCCTTGGCGGGACGACTTCGTACGCGGCTTCAACCCGCTCTGCGCCGGCGAGTTGGTGCTGGGCGACGCGCCGGGCCTCGGCCTGGAGCTCGACGAACGGGCATTGGCTGCGCATCCCTACGTGCCCAATGCGTTTCCCAGCCTGTGGGACGACCGCTGGCTGACCGACTTCACACAGAACACAGCCGACTGACGCCGGCAAGCCGCGGCATGATCGGCGCCCGTCAACTGGCGATGATGAAACCGACGGCCTGTCTGGTGAACCTTGCCCGTGGCGAGCTGGTCGATCAGGCGGCCCTCGTCGGCGTGCTGCGTCGCCGCCGGATTGCCGGCGCGGCGCTCGACGTTTTCGAGCACGAGCCGTTGCCGGCCGGCGATCCCTTGGTCGGGCTGGACAACGTGATTCTCACCCCGCACTGGACTGCTTCGACGAGCGACGTTTGGCGGGCCACCGCGCAGGCCATGGCCGCCGGCATGTTGCGGGTGGCGCGCGGCAACGTGCCTGACAAATGACCCGCGGCCCGAAGCCGCTTCTAGCGGCCGCTTGACAGCCGGTGAACCGGATGTATGCAACCGCTTCGGTCACTGGGCGTCGCTTGCGGGCCGCTGGGCAAACCGCGTGGGCCGCGCGACCAACTCGGCGACAACCTGCCGTCCGAAACGCCGCGAAAAGTGCGTCGCTCCGCGGGAAAGCAAGTGGTGCCCGTCCGTAAAGTCGCCGTCGTCGCACCAGGTCGTGCCGTCGTAAACCGGCACGTGCCATTGTTGGCTGAGATGCGCCAGGTAGTCGTCGAGTTGCCCGCGGGCCTCCGGGCCGTACCAATCGCGAAACCGGCTCGCTTCGGGCATCAAAAACAGCGCGGTCTCGATGCCTTCGTCGCGACACAGGCCGAGCAGCGTTTGCAGCGCCCGATCGGCCGGCTCGGTGATGCGGTACCCGGCCAGCATCGGCCCGTATTCTTTCTGCGCGCTTTCCAGGCCATGCTGGTATTCGTCGGCCGAAACGGTCTCCCGGCGATAGGGGAGCCAGCCGTCGGCAGTCAGCCCGGTCCAGGGATCGAATTGCGCTTGCGAGTCGAGCCAGGTGCGAGCGACGCGGTTCAAGATCAGAAAGCGGTTGGAATACCACGGCGCCACGCGCGTGCGGCACCATTTCCAGATCAGACCGCGGCGGTCGAACACATAGTCGGCCACCAGCAGCAGGTCTTGCCAATCCATGCGGCGTGGCTCGATCCAGCATTCCTCGCCGATGCCGTTCTCCTGGTGCAGCATCAAGGGATGCACCTCGATCAGCAGCCGGTCGGGCCGCACACCCTGCCGCAACAGCCGTTTCAAGATTTGCAGCTCTTGCACCGGCCCGCAGCCCGTGATGGCAAAGTTGAAGACCAGTGTTTCACGGCCGTCGCCGCCGCGGCAGACGGGGAACACCGCCGGATCGACGCCGAGTCCGGACCGCGAGCTGCCCAAGACGAGCGTCAAGCTGCTTTCCGGCTGTTGTGCCCGCCGCTGCTGCAAGAGGGCCAGCTTGCAGCCATATTCGGCGTCGTGCAGCACCGGCAGCCAATGGTCCATGACCAGCGACATGCCGATCTGCAATGCGGCGAACGTGGCCAGGCCGCAGAGGAGCGTCGCGCGTGCTCGTTGACAAGTCATGGAAGCCCCACCCTATCTCCTTTCAACCTGGGTAACGCCTTCCGCCATGTGGCTGCCATCATCGAGGCCCAGCGCCGGACGCAAAATCTCGCGGGCGAACCGCCGCGAGAACTCATCGGCCGCTTCGGGCAGCAGATGATGACTATCGGCAAACGCGTCGTCGCGCATCCAGCCGGTCGCGTCGTAAAGATCAAAGTCGTACTCGCGCCGCAGTTTTGCCAAATACTCGTCGACGCGGGCCCGCGCGTCGGGCGGATAAACCTCTTGGAATTGCGAACCCTCCGGCATGATGTACATCGTCATGCAGATCTGGTGCTGTCGGCACAGCCAGAGCAGCGTCCGCATGGCGCGGTCGGGCTCCTCGGTCACTTCGAACTCGAACCCCTTGAAGTCTTTGTATTCCCAGCGAGCATGGTCCAGCATCTTTTTGTGCTCTGCTTCATTGGCCGGACGCGCCGGGAACGGCAGCCAACCCAAGGGGCCGAGATGGCTGAATCCGCCGTACTGCTTGATGCCGGCGCACCAATCCGACCAGCAACAGTCCAAGAGCTGGTGGCGAAAAGCGTGCGACGGCAGCAGGCGCCACTTCCACCACTTTTGCCGCATTTGATTGGGAGCTTCCGAATACTGGGCCAACACGGCCAGGTCGGCGGGGCCTAAGCGGTGTATGTCGATGCGGGCTTCTTCGCGCAGTGCCCCGCAGATTTGATTGAGAAACAACGGATGCACTTCCATCGCCAGCCGATCGGGATGGATGCCCTCGGCCAACAGGTCTTCAAGCAGCATCAGGTGCTGAATCGGCCCCGCGCCGGCCAACGCGAAGTTGAACACCAGCGGCTGCTCGGAAGTGAGATCGAACTTTTCCGCGCGCAGGCCGACCTCGGTGCGCGAGCTGCCCATGAGCACCACCAGCGGGCGGGCGGGAGATTCCATCATCCGCTCGCGAAGCCGCGCCAGCTTGAAGCCGTATTCGGGATAGCGGACTTGCGGCCAACGTTCCAGTGCCAGGCAGAGACCGAGTTGCAGCAGGGCCATCGCCACGCCGCCGCAGATGAGCGCCGCGCGAGCGCGACGGAGAAAGCGATTCCGGCTAGTGGTCCTGGCGACTTTGGCTGAGTCCGAAAAGCTCATAGTTGAAGGGACGTGTAGGGTGGGACCAGCGAGCTTGCGAGCGCCGGCCCACCATTTGGCGAGGTTGCTATCGGTGGGCCGGCGCTCGCAA
>DATLUO010000287.1 GCA_035533075.1 Pirellulales bacterium
CCTAACCCGGATGATTCACCGGCCCCCGAACTTGGCGCGCAGACTGCGCGAACACCAACCCGAAGCGCAAGCGAGCTAAGTCCTTTGCTGATCCTCGCTTGCGCTTCGGGTTGGTGTGGGCCGGTGAATAATCCGGGCTAATTCTAGGCCTGACGGCGAGCCACTGTCCACAGCAGCGGCATTCTGGTAGCGGTCTATTCGTGGCGGCAGGGAACTCGCCAAGCCAGGCCGCCGAGTCGTCGACCAGTTCCATGAAGCGGGCCGGCAACGATGAGTCGATCGCCTCGTGCCGCCGCCGCAAGTCAATCGGTGGCGAACTTGCCCCAATCGCTGGGTCTTCGGCTTTGGGTCTTGGGCTTTGCGTGCTGAACCCCCAATAGAGTTCGACGGACTACATCTTTCGGTTTCGCTTGGCGATTTCGTCGCGGAGCTTCGCGGCCAACTCATATTGCTCGCTGGCCACCGCCTCGTCGAGCTGCTCTTGCAGCGTGCGGCCGATGTGATAGTGGTCGCGCAGCGATTCGCGAAGCTGGTTCAACCGCTCGACCAGCTCGTCGTCTTCATAGCGTTCTTCGGCGTCGACGTCGACGTAAAACTCGCGGATGCGGTTGAGCCCCTGATTGATCTGCTCGATGGCCGCCTCCGGCCCGTGATCTTCCAGCTCGGCCAAGGCGGCGGCCTGGGTGCGGTGAAAGAGGATGAACGGCCGATACTGCTCGTGCGACATCGTCCAATCTTCGCTGGGCGAATGCTGCCGGGCAAAGTCCATGAAGGCCAGGCTATGATCGGCGTCGCGCACGGCACGGCGGAACTCGCGCAAGGCCAGCCAGCAGATACGACGCTGGTAATACTGCACGAACTCACGGTCCGCCTCGTTGCACTGCTCTTCGCTGAGCACGAACTCCTCGCCGTCGTGGACCGCCAGAGCCAACAGATAGTCGAAATAGGTCTCCGCCCCACCGGGCCGGGCGCCGTCGGGCCGGCCGTCGACTTCGAGCTGCAGCACACCCATATCGATCCGCATCTGCAACACCTCGCGGCCGTCGGCGCCGCGCACGATGCGCGCCGCGACTTCGCCGGGCTCGTAGTTCCAGTCTTTCAGGATGGAATCGATGTTTTGCCGTTTCGCCATGAATCTACCTGCGGTGACCCCATGCACCGGCACCGAAAATGTCTCATTTGCTCCCCATGTGCAGTATATTATACCACGGCGTCCACCGCCGGAGCGCCGCCGCGCAGCAGTGTCTCACGCGCCGCCAACACGTCGCGCAAGGCGGCTGCCGGCTCTTCAGCCAAGGCCGTCAAGTGCCCCATTTTGCGGCCCGGCCGCGGCGCCGCCTTCCCATATAAATGAAGCTTCACGTTGGGGCAAGCGCAGAGTGCTTGCCAGTCGGGCCCGCCCCCTTGCCAAAGATCGCCCAACAGGTTCGCCGTCGCCGCCGGGCAAATCAAGCGCGTCGAGCCGAGCGGCAGGCCGCAGATCGCCCGAAGCTGCTGCTCGAACTGACTCGTCACCGAAGCGTCGAACGTCAGATGGCCGGAATTGTGCGGCCGCGGGGCGAGTTCGTTGATCAGCAGCGAGCCGCCGCCGGTCACAAAAAACTCGACGCACAGCACGCCGACAACGTCGAGTTTTTCCAGCACCGCCCGCGCAATCTCGACGGCCTGGACGACGATCTTGTCCGGCAGCGGCGCGGGCGCCAGCGAGACGTCGAGAATATGGTTGCGGTGCGTGTTGGCGATCAGGCCGTAATCGACAAACGAGCCGTCGATGCCGCGGGCCGCCACGACCGACGCCTCGCACTCAAAATCGACCCAGGCTTCCAGAACGGCCTCATCGGTCGCCAGTCGCCGCCAGGCGTCGTCGATCTCTTCAAATCGCGCGAGCTTGACCTGCCCCTTGCCGTCGTAGCCCCAGCCGGCGGTCTTGAGCACGGCCGGAAGCCCAAGCTGATGCACGGCCCGGTCCAACTCCGCCGCGCTGCGGACCGCGACAAACTTCGTCACGGGAAAGCCATTGGCGCGCAGAAACGTCTTTTCGCGCAAGCGGTGCTGGGTCGTATGGAGCACGGAGCCGGCCGGCCGCACGATCGCGCATTCGGCGGCGGCCGCGGCCGTGGCGGCGGGAACGTTTTCGAACTCGAAGGTGACCACCGCCACCTGCCGCGCAAAACGCCGCACGGCATCCAGATCGTCGTAGCCGGCGTTGATCTCGAGGTCGGCCACTTGCCCGGTGGGGGTGTCGTCTTCGGGCGAAAGCGTGTGGACGCGGTAGCCCATGCGACGGGCCGCGATGGCAAACATCCGGCCGAGTTGGCCGCTGCCCAGCACGCCGACCGTGGCTCCAGGCAGAATCGCTCGCGTCACGGAATTCGGTCTCCCAGCACGTCGCAGGTCTGTTGTTCGCGAAACTGCTTCAGGTTCTGCCGCAGCTCGGGCCGCTTGTTGGCCAGAATGGCGATGGCCAGCAGGGCGGCGTTTGTGGCGCCGGCCTTGCCGATGGCCAACGTGCCGACGGGAATTCCGCCGGGCATTTGCACGATGCTCAACAACGAATCGAGGCCGTTGAGAGCCTGGCTTTGCACGGGAACGCCCAGCACCGGCAGGGTGGTTTGCGCCGCCACCATGCCCGGCAGATGCGCCGCGCCGCCGGCTCCGGCAATGATGACTTCCAGTCCGCGGTCCTCGGCGCTCTTGGCATACTCGGCCAGCCAATCAGGCGTGCGGTGTGCGGAAACAACGCGGCATTCGTGCGGGACATCGAAACGCGTCAGCACCTCATCCGCATGGCGCAGCGTCTCCCAGTCGGACTTGCTGCCCATGATCAGGCCGACGAGCACTTGCGACTGGGAATCCACGATACGCTACGACAAAGATGAGTGAAGCTGCGGACGAAGCGATCTTACAAAGCCGTTGCCGCGAAGTCGAGTGTTGGGGGGGGGTATGGCGGTGTAGGGTGGGACCAGCGAGCTTGCGAGCGCCGGCCCACCATGCAGTAAGACAAAAGGATGAAGGCAGAAGGCAGAACCCGCTTTCTGCCTTGATCCTTCTGCCTTCTCCCTTACCGAGTGGTGGGCCGGCGCTCGCAAGCTCGCTGGTCCCACCCTACCCCAATAACCGAAGTCGTTTGCGATTGACTTCCTAGACTTCCGCCGGCTGCGGGGCATAACCATAGCGCCACATGAAGCTCGCCCAGCGCAGGGCCACCTGTTGCCGGGCCTCATCCGACATCTCGTATTTGTTGGTCCGATAGCCCTCGGTACGGGCCACGTATTCTTCCAGAGCCGGCAGCACCGCAGCGAAACCGCCCAAGTCGAGCTTTTCATAGATCGCTCGCATCGAGGCGATGGGATCGCGCACCAACTCTTCATAATGCACTTCGCAAAAACAGTCGGCATCGATCAGCTCGCGATCGGCTTCGAACTTCTCGTACATCCGCTCGAACGTCCGCAGCACATATTCCTCCACGCCCTCGTAGTTGGGCTGCTGCAGGCCGTGCTTGCGATACAGCGTTCTCCACAGGTTGCAAGTCGAGGCGTAAACCACGTAGGGATCGCGGACGATGTGAATGAACCGCGCACGAGGAAAGATTTCCAAGAGCGTTTTGATGCGGCAGGTATGGGGCGGGCTTTTGAGCACGATCCGCTTGGGCCGGCGAAACGTGATCTGCCGCAGAAACCGCAGCAGAATCCGCTTCCATCGCTCCAGTTCCTCCGGCGAAAGTCCTTCCAGCGTCAGATACTCTTCGTACTGCGGCCCGTGATTCGGAAAGGCGATGGTCAGGTAGGGCGACGGCAGGCCCAGGTTGCACAAGGCGAATTCGTCTTCCTGGGGGCGGTCCCAGCCGGCGGCCATATTGTCCATCGGCCGATGGGCCGGCAGCAGGAATTTGAGAAAGCGGCGGGCGAAATCCTCGCTGAGCAGAAAATGGTTCGGTACGAGGCATTCATAGGTGGTGGGCGAGGTGTGCCGCTCGTCGAGCACCATCAGCTCGTGCAGCAAGGTGGTGCCCGCCCGCCAATGACCCACGACAAAGATGGGCTCGTCTACGATCGGCATGCGATTGGCCCGCCAGCCGACCCACGGCCACTGCCACCAGCGATAGGCCGTGTGAAACAGGCCCATGCCGGTGAGAAACAGGGCCTGGTGCCAGCGGGTCCAATGCACGGCGAAGCGGTTGCGGACGAGCAGCCGCATCCAGCCGAAAAGGTCCATGCCGGTCCAAAACAAGGGCGCCCACTCCCTGCTTTTAGGGCCGTTCTTCTGTTTGCCTTGCCCCGGTCCGCTGCCGCCCATTGATGGCACCAAGTCTACAGCCGATATCGTGAAACGATCTATGGTAGTGGCCGAGTCGGGTCAAGAGCAAGCGGTTACCGCTGCACGGTGGTCTGTTATCGCTGCGCGGTGGTCTGCTCGCGCCGGGCAACGGCCTGCAAAGCGGCCTTCATCTGCGTGACCAATTGCTGGGCGGGCTGCTTGCCCGTGACGCGGTTCAGCCGCATGCCGCGCGACGATACAAACTGGATGGTCGGAAAGCTGCGCACCTCGAACTGGCGGCAGGCCTGAGGTTCGGCATCGGCGTCGATCAGCACGCACACGAAGTCGCGCGACAGCGCCACCACCGCTTCCTCGGCGAACGCCTCATTGGCCATTTGATGGCAATACTTGCACCATTGGGCCGTGAAGAACAGCAGCATGGGCTTTTGCTCGTCGCGCGCCATCTGAAAGCCCCGTTCGAAGCCTTCGACAAAAGCGATTTGGCCACTTGGCAGGCCCGCCGCTGGCCGGCGGTCGCCCGCTGGCTCAGCCGAACCCAAGCTCTGAGGCTGGGGTGCCTGATCGCGGATTTCGCAACCGGCGCCGAGCAACACGCTGCCCATGAGAAGCGTGCGTTGAAAACAAGATAAACGTGGCATCCATCGGTCCTTCGATTTACCGGCCGCTTCCATTTCGCACTAGGTTTGACCAATGTCGCCGGGACTGTCAAGACCGGCGCAGTGTTACCGTTATCGCCGGATCAACAGGCTGACTTTAGCGCGATCAGCCTGTTGGATAACCGATGGCCGCGAACTATGCTTGCTTTGGGGCACCAGTCGTAGCGCGAGGAGACGATGGCCAAGAAGAAAGCGGCAAAGAGCGGCAAGATAGGGCGTCAAAAGAGTTCAGTCAAAGCGACGAAGAAGAAAACAAGCCGTGCGAAAACGCCGGTGAACAAGAATCGCCAGGCCGCACCCAAGCCCGCCAAACTTCCCAGACCCACGATTACCGGCGAAGAGAAGCTGTTTCTGCTATTTAAGGACGACTATCACGCGCGGCAGATTTTCGATTTTCTGCGCGTCGAAACGGTGCGCGAACTCGAGGAATTCAGCGCCGACGATATTGTGCGGCGTTTGAGCCAGCCCGTCGTCGATTCGGTAGAGCGGATTCGTCGTCGTCTGGCGGAGAAGAACCGCTATCTTTCGCACGACGAAGAATACCTGCGTGAGCGGCTGAGCAAATCCGGCCAGGAACGAGACTCGATCTGACTCGAAAGCGTCGCCGACCACAGGACCAGGAGGACCTACTACGAGCAACGGCGATACCATGATGCGCTCGATCTCTTTCTGGCATCTCGCGAGCTCGTCAATGATTGCCCTTTAACGCTATGGCATCTTGCCGGAACCTTGGACGCCCTCGGCAGGCCCGCTGAGGCGATCAAAATCTACACTTCGCTGTTGGATAGCAAGGTCACGCCCAGCGCGGATTCCTGTTGGGAAAGCGAGCTATGGTCGGTGTCGAAGGGCCGCGAGTTTCCGTATTTCCATGGCACGGCGGTGATGCGCGCCGAAGAATACGTTTCGCCCGACGCGCTGGGGAAGCCCGCGGTCCGGCGAGTATGGGTGATCGACGCGCTCTATTGGATCGCGCCGGAATGGAAGGCCACTCTTCCGCAGCCGTGGGTCGAAGTATCGGAAGCGGCGTTTCCCGAGTGGGTATCCGGGAATGCCCAAATCATCGTGCGGTGTTATGAGAAGAGGATGAGAGATGAAAGATGAGGGACGGAAGATGAGGGATAAAAGATCGGAGGGAAAAATGCTGAGCTGTGAGCAACGAGCAACGCGGCGCGCGGCGTTGTGCGCGGGCGTTGTCACGCTGGTTTGCGGCGCCAGCACGGCGGCCTCCGGTTCTGCACCACTCGACGGCCTGGGAAGGCCATCCTCCGGTTCTCGCCCGACAATGACGCGATTTGTCAATTCGCTGGGCATGCGGTTCGTAACGCTTCCGGCGGGAACATTCACGATGGGCGTGCCGGATGCCGGCAACGACGCGCCGGCCCCGCCCGAATGCCCGCCGCACGAGGTGAAAATCAGCCGCGCGTTTTGGTTGGGCCAGCGCCGGGTCGGGAGCTTCTTGCCCGTCGCCGTGAGCAACGCTTGCTTGGCCACGCTTGCCTACGACTGAAACCGATGGGCACCGGCGCGCCGGCTCTTGCCACCGATCCCGTATCGCAGAGGCAAAGCCAGACATCCGTGTAGGGACTACGACTCCCAGTCGCCGCTCTTCACCTGCTGCTGGGCGTCGTCCCAGGCGAGCGTGCGGTGAGGAACGGGAGGCTCGATGTCCGCAGGCTCCGCGCCGCGCTCGTCGGCACGCTCGCAACGGGCGACTTCCTCCTCCAAGGCGATCAGCCACGCCGGCACATCGAGC
>DATLUO010000288.1 GCA_035533075.1 Pirellulales bacterium
AGCGAATGGATCACCCGGTGGTGCATGTTTGTTGGGAGGACGCGGCGGCCTACGCCGAGTGGGCCGGCAAACGGCTGCCGACCGAAGCGGAGTGGGAGTTCGCCGCTCGCGGCGGACACGACCGCCAACGCTACGTCTGGGGCGACAAGCTGATGCCCGAAAAGCATTGGCAGGCCAATATCTGGCAAGGGAGCTTTCCCAACAAGAACACGGCCGACGACGGCTACGAAACCACCGCGCCTGTGGCCTCGTTCAAGCCTAACGACTTCGGCCTCTACGACATGGCGGGCAACGTCTGGGAATGGTGTGCCGACTGGTATCGTCCCGACTATTACCGCGACAGTCCGCGCCGCAACCCGCAGGGCCCCGCGGACAGCTTCGATCCGCAAGAGCCAGGCGTGCCGAAGCGCGTGCAGCGCGGCGGGTCGTTTCTCTGCTGCGATCAATACTGCGTCCGCTATCGTCCTGGCGCGCGCCATCACGGCGCGGTCGATAGCGGCGCCTCGCACACCGGCTTTCGTTGCGTGAAAGATGCATCCAGCAAGTGATGATGATTTCGAGCGTCGCTGTTCCATCGCCGGCAAACGGGAGGATGGCCTTCCCAGGCCGTCTCGTTCGTTCCTGGGCGGCCTAGGAAAGCCATCCTCCGGCCGCCTCTCGCGACGCAGCTTTCTGGCCACGACCGCCGGCGCGGCGGGCCTGAGTGTCTTGCCGCAGCATGCCCGCGGCGACGACAAAGCCGTGCCCCGCGTGGCGTCGATCAACTCGATCTTCCGCTACAAGTCGCACGCCTACCACGTCGACGGCCGCTTCGTCCACGGCTACACGCGAGACGGTTTCCACCATCAGCCGCCTTTCCGGCTCGTGCGGATGTATAACGACCAGTACCCCGACGACGACCTGGGCCGCGAGTTCTGCCGCCGGCACCAGATCGAGCGGTGCGAGACCGTCGCCGAGGCGTTGGGCGGCGACCGGCTCGACGTCGATGCCGTGCTGTTGGTTTGCGAGCATGGCGACTATCCGCTGAACGAGTTCGGGCAAATCCTTTACCCGCGATACGAGCTGTTCCAGCAGATCGTCGACGTGTTTCGCCGCGGCAAGCGGAGCGTGCCGGTGTTCGTCGACAAGCACCTGTCTTACGACCACCGCCGCGCCGCCGAGATGGTGGCCACGGCCCACGAGCTGAAGTTTGGCCTGATGGCCGGCTCGTCGCTGCCGGTCACCTGGCGGCGGCCCGAGCTGGAGCCACCGCTGGAAACGCCGTTCAGCGAGGGCCTGCTGCTCTACGGCTACGACCGCAACATCGACGAAATCTACTGGTTCCACGCGCTGGAATCGTTGCAGTGCATGCTCGAACGCCGCCGCGGCGGAGAGACGGGCGTCAAATCGGTCCAGTGCCTGGCCGGGCCGGAGGTCTGGAAGGCGGGCGACGCCGGACGCTGGTCGTGGAAACTGTTTCACGCCGCGGCCGGCCGCAGCCCCAGCTACAACGTCGGCGACCCGCGCGAAAACGTGCCCAAGCCCAAAGCCATCCTGATCGAATATCGCGACGGCACGCGCGGCGCGGTGCTCAACTTGCCCGAACAGTTGTCGGACATGAACTTCGCCGGCCTGGTGGTGGGCCGCGACGGACCGGTTTCGACCGACTTCTTTTTGCCCGGTCCGCCGGGAGCGCGGTTTTTCGATCCGCTGGTGTCGAACATCGAGAAGTTCTTCGCCGGCGGCCGGCCGCCGTATCCCGTCGAGCGGACCTTGCTCACCAGCACGCTGCTCGACCTGGCCTTGCACTCGTTGGCCGACGGCAGCCGCACGATCGAGAGCGAGGCCCTGACCATTCACTATCAAGCTCCGGCCGACAGCGGCTTCTTCCGCGGCCGCTACACCGACGCCGGCTGAGGCGTAGAGCGTTTTTTTCAGATCACGGGGCGGAAGGGTACGACAGCCGGCCGTTGTCGACATGCGCAAAGGCCGTCATTGCGTGCGGCTTGGCCGGGCCAGCGCCGATGATGTCATGTACTTCCCAGCCCCGCACGATGAGCGCATCCGCGACTAGCCGGCGGTGACAACGCCACGGCACCGCCTCGGAGCACATCAGGACGGTGCGGCGCTCGGCCGCCGCATCCATCAGTTCTTCCAGCGACGCAAGGAAGTCGTCGGTCGTCATGTAATCGGCGTAGCGATTGAACGAATCGACTCGCCAGGCGGTGTTGGGCGAACCGGCCAGCCGTGTATTCCGACGACCGCCCAGACCGGCGAAATGCCGGTAGTTAACGCCACGTTGCTCCAGCGCCGCGGCCAGAGCCTCCGAATTGAACTGCGGATGTGTTCGCGATGCCGGAAAGCGGCGGATATCGGCCACCAACTCGATCTTTTCGCCGCTCAGCAGATCGAGGAATTCTTCGATCGAGCGGTCCGAGTGGCCGATGGTCCAAATTGCGGGCATGGCAGTCAAAAAAAGAACGAAGCAGGGACGCGGCAATTTCGTCAGCGAAAGCGCGAAAGCGTACCAGTGACATTTGGTCGAGGTATCGAACATCAGCCCACCGGAAGACGGCGTTGTCGCCCGTTCCAGCACATCATTGCATTTCAGCCGCGCTGTCAAGCTTGGTGAAAAGATTCGGCTCGCTGCGCCGAAGTCGTCGAGCACGAAGCCCTGGCTCGAACTACGCGTCGACCGCTACGACGAGGTGACGTTGTCCCCCGAGCGCGCGACAGAGATGCCCCCGACACCTACGCGATGAGTTGCTTGACCACCTCGCCCTGCACGTCCGTCAGGCGGAAGTCGCGGCCGGCGTAGCGGTAGGTGAGCCGCTTGTGGTCGAAGCCCAACAAGGCCATGAGCGTGGCGTGCAAGTCGTGAACGTGAACGCGGTTCTCGACCGCCTGAAAGCCGAACTCGTCGGTGGCCCCGCAGACTTGCCCGCCTTTCACCCCGCCCCCGGCCAGCCAGACCGTGAAGCCGTAGTGATTGTGGTCGCGTCCGTTCACTTTGCCGGCGTTGGCCCCTTTCTGCGGCAGCTCGACGGTCGGCGTGCGTCCGAACTCGCCGCCCCAGACAATCAGCGTCTCGTCGAGCAGGCCGCGCTGCTTCAGGTCTTTGATCAAGGCCGCGATCGCCCGGTCGCACTCTCCGGCCAGGCGGCGATGGTTCACTTCAATGTCGTCGTGGTTGTCCCAGGGCTGGCCCGCTCCGTGCCACAACTGCACGTAACGCACTCCCCGTTCGATCAGCCGCCGGGCAATCAGAATCTGCCGGGCCTGCACGCCGGGGCCGTACATGTCGAGGATGTACTGCGGCTCGCGGCTGGTATCGAAGGCGTCGGCGGCGTCGCTCTGCATGCGATAGGCCAGCTCGAAGCTGTGAATGCGGGCCTCCAAGGCCGGGTCGTGGTCGCGCGTGTCGAGATGCCGGCGGTTCAACTCGGCCAGCAGGTCGAGCTGCCGCCGCTGGTCGGCTGGCGAAACGTCGTGGTTCTTGACGTTCTCGATCAGCTTCTCGATCTCTTTGTGCTGCGAATTGATGTACGTGCCCTGATAGACGCCGGGCAAAAAGGCCGATTGCCAGTTCTCGGCGTCCTTGATGGGATATCCGCCCGGACACATGGCGATGAAGCCGGGCAGATTCTGGTTTTCGGTGCCCAGGCCGTAGGTGACCCACGAACCCATACTGGGACGCACCAGCCGCGATTCGCCGCAATTCATCAACATCAGCGACGGCTCGTGGTTCGGCACGTCGGCATGCATCGAGCGGATGACCGCGATCTCGTCGATGCACTCGCCCACGTTGGCGAACAACTCGCTCACCTCGATGCCGCTCTGGCCGTACTTGTTGAACTTGAACGGCGAGGGGAAGGCCGCGCCGGTTTTGCGTTCGGTCCGCAAGTTCTCGGTCGGCAGGTTTTGCCCGACGTATTTCGCCAGCGAGGGCTTTGGATCGAAGGTATCGACATGGCTCGGCCCGCCGTTCATGAAGAGGTGAATCACGTGCTTGGCACGGGCGGGGAAATGCGGCTCCTTGGGTGCCATCGGATTGGCATAGCCCGTGGCCGCCTCCGCCGGCGTCAGCCAGCCTTCAGCCGAAAGGACACCGGCCAGGCCCAGCAGGCCCAGGCCCATGCCGGACCGCGCGAGCAGCTCGCGGCGCGAAAAACACGAAGGACAATCGTTGTGATGCATCTGGGCGGGGATATTTTAGGCTGCCAGTGGCGAATACCTAATTCTACACCGCGAGCGACACTTTTTGCAGTTCGCAAGCCAACCGGTTTTTTTCCGGAGTGATTGGGCGGGCATGGGCAACAAGCTTTTCGGGTGAGCCCATCGGCTTGAACCGCCGATGCCGCGGGCGTAATCTGCTGGCATGACGCTCGCCGCCCTCTCTGAGCTCCCAACCGACGCCGCTCTCTCCACCGCGCAGTCCCGTACACCTCGAACGCATCGGTGCGAGGCTTGCGGCGCCCCGCTCGACGCGCTCGACCGTTTTTGCCAGGCCTGCGGCGCGCCGCACAAGACCGCCGCGCTCGCCGCGCCGCCGGCCGCGGCGCAAAAGCGGTTTCGCTGCGAAGGCTGCGGCGCCGAGACGCTCATCCCCGCCGACACGCGGAGCTTCACCTGCCCCTTCTGCGATTCCAACTACGTCATCGAGCTGCCGGAGCAGGCCGTCCACCGCCAACCGCCGGAGTTCGTGATTGGGTTTGCCGTCGCCCCCGACGACGCTTTGCTGATTTTCCGCCGCTGGCTGGCCAACGGCAATTGGTTTCGGCCAGGCGACCTGACGCAGGCGCGGGCCGAAGAGAAGCTTCGCGGGGTCTATTTGCCGTTCTGGTCGTTCTCGATGCTCGCCGCCAGCGCGTGGTCTGCCCGCATCGGCGAGTATTGGTACCGCACCGAGACGTACACCGCCGTGGAAAACGGCAAAACGGTCACCAAGACACGCACCGTGCAAGAGACCGAATGGTGGAATCTGTCGGGCAGGCACCAGGAGTATTACAGCGGTTACTTGGTGTCGGCCAGCCGCGGCCTGCCGCAGGCCGATGCCCAGCGAATCGGTCCGTTCCAACTCGCGGCGCTGAAGCGCTATCAGCCCGCGTTTTTGGCCGGCTGGTCGAGCGAGGAATACTCGGTCGAGCGTGATGCCGCGCTCGCCATCTGCCAGCAAGAATTCGCGCGCCGCGAAGAGCGCGGCGTGGCGGCGTTTTTGCCCGGCGATACGCATTCGGGGCTGCACGTCGAGACCTCCTTCAGCCAGGTCAATTCCGACCTGGTGCTGCTGCCGGTCTACGTGTTGAGCTACCGCTACCACGACCGCCTGTTCCGATTTCTGCTGAACGGGCAAACGGGCCATTGCACGGGCGACAAGCCGATTTCCGCCCGGCGGATTGCGGCCGTGGTCGTGGCGGCGATCGTTGCCGTGGCGGTGGTGGTGGGCGCGTTGCTCGTGGCGGGAGCCCATTGAACGCATGAGCCCCGTGTTGCAAAAGTGCCCGGTGTGTCAGGCGCTGCTCGACGAAGAGGACCTGTTCTGCGGCAATTGCGGCGCCGAGGCGCCGGCTGCCGAGGCGCGGCAGGCCGACGCTTCACGGGCTTTCACCTACAACTTCCGCTGCTCGGCCTGCGGCGCCTCGATGAGCTACGACGCGTCGGCGGGCCGGTTGCGGTGTCCGTTTTGCGGCTCGGAGGATCTCTCCAAGCAGGCCGATGCCAAAACGATCTCGCCCACGCGGGTGGTGCCGTTTGTGATGACGCGCGACCAGGCGGTGGCTGCGATGCGTGCCTGGCTCGGCCGCGGTTTTTGGCGGCCCGGCGATCTCGCCCAGCAGGCGATGGTCGTGTCGATGACGCCCGTCTATGTGCCCTGTTGGGTGTTTCAGGCCACCACGCACACGTTCTGGGCGGCCGACACCGGCCAAACTCCCGGCGGAGCGAGGGGCCAATGGTTTCCGCTCTTCGGCGAGCATCGCGGCCGGCACGAAGGACTGCTGGTGGCCGCCAGCGGCGCGCTGACGCCGGCCGAGACGACGGCCATCTCGCCGTTCGACCTGTCGAAAGGCGTCGAGCCCGGCGGCGTCGACCTCGACAACATCACGGTCGAACAATTCGCAGTGCCGCGCAAGTACGCGCGCCCCTTGGCACGGGCGGGCCTGGAAGGACTGGAACAACTGGCCTGCCGGCAATACGTGCCAGGCCGCTGCCGCAACCTCAAGGTCAACGTCCGGCTCGAAGGACTGTCGAGCGAGCCGGTGCTGCTGCCAGCGTGGATCATGGCTTATCGGTATCGCGATCGCGTGTTCCGTTTTCTGCTCAACGGTCAAACGGGCGCGGCCACCGGGCAGGCGCCCGTCTCTTATCGCAAGATTGCCCTCGCGGTGGGCATCGCACTGGCCGCGGCCGTGTTGATTGCCCTGGCCGCACTGAGCCGGTGACAGTGCCGCGGAGGATGGCCTTCCTAGGCCGTCCAGGCACAACACCCTACTTGACGGCCTAGGAAGGCCATCCTCCGACGTTAATACTCATCCTTGCCCAGCAGCTTCTCCTCGGCCTTGTCGGCCTGCCAGGCGACCGCCGTCAACACGCGGCTCACGGACAGCGGGTCGATGGTCTCGGCGAGTTGATTGGCGCCCAGCACGATCATGGCTTGTCCGCCCGCGTCGGCGATGGCGAACGCGCCGTGGACCAGGTTGGCGTTGTACCGCAGCAACGCGGTGGCGGTGCGGTCGCTGGCGGGACCACAGGTCGATGAATACGCCACGATCGGATGGCCTTCCGGGTCTTGGCGGCCGAAATCAACGGCGACCACCTGCCGCCGCAAAGCGCCGATCGGCACGGTTATCTGCCACCGATCGCCCGATTCTTGCACCTGATAACCGGCCGCCTGCGCCACTTGGCGGACCATCGCTTTCGGATCCTTGGTGATCGGAACGGCCGTCGCGGGCGCCAACGCGGCGAAATCGTCGCCGCCCTGGGCCGCAACCGGGGCCTGTGGCCGCGCCGCCGACGGCGGTGGGGGCGTCGTCGCCTGCATCGCCTGCTGAATCATGCCGGGCATCATCATGCCGAACCCCGCGCCCATGCCCATGCCCATCGCGCCGGCGTCGCCACCGCCGCGCTCGGCCAGCTTCGACATGCTCTGCGCCGCCTGGAATTTCATGAAGGCGTTCAGATCGCCCACCGCGCCCATGGCGCTGCGGGCGTCGATGGCCTTCTGCACCTCTTCCGGCGGAGTGATGGCGCCGATGAAAAAGTCGACCAGCTCCAGACCGTACTTGCCGAAGTCGGTGGCCAGCTTGGCCCGCGTGCCGGAGGCGATCTCATCGTACTTCGCGGGCAGCTCCAGCAGTCCGATGCCGAGCGAACCGAGCAGATCGTTCAAGCGGGCGACAATCAGGTCTTTGAGAAACGCGCCGATCTCGTCGGTGGTGAACTTGCCCTGCGTGCCGACGAGCGTGTTGACGAGCAGCGCAGCGTCGGCCACGCGGAACGAGTATTTGCCGAAGCTCCGCAGGCGGACCATGCCGAAGTCGGCGTCGCGGAACGTGATCGGCTGCCGCGTGCCCCACTTCTGATCGACGAACGTCTGTTTGCCGATGAAGTAGACCTGCGCCTGGAAGGGGCTCTTTTCCCAGGGCAGCGTCAACAGCCGCGTGATGACCGGCACGTTGGCCGTGGTCAGCGTGTGGCGGCCGGGCGGGAACGAGTCCATCGCCTTGCCGTCGCGGAAAAAGATCGCCTCCTGATTCTCCTGCACGATGAGCTGCGCGCCGAACTTGATGTCGGCCGTCCCCTGTGGCGGAACCCGTTCGACCAGCGAGCGGTTCGCTTCGTCCAGAAACTCGATGACTTCCAATCGTTGTGCCATGACTAGCTGGCCTCAGGGTGGTTTGCGACGAGTCGTTTCAGCAGATCGCCGCGCTCGTCGCAGGCGCGGTCGAGTCGGTCGAGTGCCTGTTCGGCTTCGGCCAGCTTGGCGTCGACGGCCGCCGGTTGCCCAACCGCCGGCGATTGCCCGGCCCATCCGTCGACGAGCGTGCGGAAGGCCGCCACCTGGTCGACCAACGTCAGGTCGTGCTGATAGACGTGTTCCAGCAAGGCGGCGTCGACCTGCCGTGCGTCGAACAAGCCGCTATAGCCCCGCACGGCGCCGCGGATTCGGCCGATGACGCGGTCGAGCTTGCCACGCAACTGGTCGATGCGCGGCAGCGGCCCGATCTGGCCGGCCTCGGCCAGCGAGCGGGCAACCGCCTCGACGGGCCGCTTCGCCCGGTCGAGCTCCGCGGCCAGGTGTTCGCGCAGCAAAGCATCGCTGTCGCGACGCTCCTCGCGCTCGAAATAACCGCGAAAGCCGGGCAGCCGGCGCAGTAAATCGACGACGTGCCCGCCGCCGCTGGATGGACCGCTCATGCTCACGCTTCCGGGGCTGATGCCAGTTGCCGCCTGCCGCGATTGTAAGCGTTGCGATGCACGGCGGCAACGCAATCAACACCGGCGGCGCATCTCCCTAGATCGATCGACTCGCAGAAATCGCTTGCCCAAGCCGCCTGTGCTACATTCTGCTCTGCACGGGTGGTAATGTGAGGGCTTACGGGCACACGACGCAAAGCCAAATAGCCGGAGGGTAACCAAATGCTCAACAGAATGCTGGTCCGTGCCTCTTTGGCCTTCGCGGCGATTGCCTGCTGGCAGGTGCAACTTCAAGCAGACGGGCCGAAGGCGGCCGCAAAAAACGGCAGCCGGCCCGGCTGGCTTGACGGCGCGGAGGTGGTCGATCTGACGCATCCCTTCGACGAGCAGACGATCTACTGGCCCACCGAAGCGGGCTTTCGGCTTCAGAAGGGGCCGGCGGGAAAGACGCCCAAGGGCTACTTCTATGCCGCGAATCGCTTTGCTTCCGCCGAACATGGCGGCACGCACATCGACGCCCCGTATCACTTCAATAAAGACGGGCGGACCGTGGACGAGGTTCCGCTCAAGCAACTGATGGGCGAAGCCGTCGTGATTGACGTCGGCGACCCCTGCGCCGACCATCCCGACTACGAGGTAGGCATCGCCGACCTGCGCCGCTGGGAAGAACAGCACCATCGGCAATTGGCCGATGTGATTGTGCTTCTGCGGACCGGTTTTGGCCGCCGCTGGCCGAAACGCAAGGCGTATCTCGGCACCGATGAAACCGGCCCCGACGCGGTGGCCAAGCTCCATTTTCCTGGGCTGGCGCCGGAAGCGGCCCAGTGGCTGGTGGAACGCCGGCTGATCAAGGCCATCGGCATCGACACGGCCAGCATCGACCACGGGCAATCGACTCGCTTCGGCAGCCACGTCAAGCTGTTTGAGCACAACGTGCCGGTCTTCGAGAACCTGGCCAATTTGGAAGAACTGCCCGACGAAGGCTTTTCCGTCATCGCGCTGCCGATGAAAATCAAGGGTGGAACTGGCGCACCATTGCGGATTGCGGCTATCGTGTCAAAGCAGGCCTTGGACAGGTGAACCGCCGTCAGAACTCCTATCAGCGCTACAGCCGGACTGCTGAGTGTGAAGTCCCCGTTGCGGCTTGTGTGGCGACGCCTTGACGGTCCTAACCGTGTTCGATACTTGATGGACGGTCCGACCATTACCATTCGGGCCGCATATACCAGCCCATCGCAGGACTACCACCATGGCGAAGAAGAAAGCCGCCGCGAAAAACAAGTCGATCTCCAGGCCCTCGCCCCGTCAGACCCAAGCGAAGTCGGAGCACGTGCCGAGCGAAAGCACGTTGGCAACGAAGCCGGCGGGTCCACAGCCGCCTTCGGCGGAGATGTACGTCTATCGGCACGAGGTCGAGAGCAATCCGGCCCATGCGCCGCTGATCGTGGACATTCCCATCGCCGCGGGACGCGGCGAGCGGCCAAGCCGGCCGTCGTTTGTCGGCTTCACCGCCGAGATGAACGAAGAGCAATGGCCGGATCAATTCACCTTTCGCATCCTCTCGCTCGAAGGCGCCACGGTCCGCGTGATGATCAGCCGCATCGACCAGGGTCCGCAAGAACGGACCTGGGGAGCGAAGCTGATCGTTCACGTGCTCGTGATCGCCGACGCGGTTTGATGACGGCTTCCACTTGGCGCCGAGCACGACTCCCGCCGGCGGCCGAGATTCGGTATAACTTCATAGCGAGTTGCAGGCATACGGTAGGGGTCCGTCCTTCAGACGCGCTCAATGAGGCTAAAGCCGTGAGCTACTTGATCGGAGTCGACGTCGGCGCGACGACCACCACCCTGGCCGTCGGTAACGATCGGGGCGAGGTCCTGCAGGTTGCCAGCCAGTTTCCAACTCGCTCGGAACAAGGCCCGCGGGAAGTGACCCAGACCATCGTCGAACAGGCGGTGGCGACCATCCATTCGCTGGGCGGATCGATCGACGACGTGGCGGCCGTGGGACTGGCCACGCCGGGGCCGGCAACCGTCGACGGCGTGCTGCTCAAATCGCCGAATCTCGATCCCACGAAATGGGACAAGTTTCCGATCCGGGCGGAGCTGGAAAGAGCTTTCCAAGACCGTCGCCCGGGGCTTGGTGTGCGCTATCTGGGCGACGGGCAGGCGGCAGCCCTGGGCGAATTCGCAATCCGCGGCCGGTCGATGAAATGGGAGCAAGCGGCGGCGCCGACCTTGTCTGACGAAACCCTGCCCGGAGAACCCAACACCATGCCCAAGCAACATAAGGCGCAACGACCCACCAAGCGGACGACGGCGGACGAACGGCCGCCGAGCGAGCGCGATTGCGGAATCTATGAACAACACATCCTGCGCGGCGAGACACAACAGCAAGTCGCCGCGGCGCACGCCTTGTCGCAGCAGCGAGTGGCCCAAATCGCCGCGCGTGTCGAAGCCCGGCTCGCTGGCCACCCCGAACATCCGCTGGCCCAAAGCCTCAGGCTGCGCTGCGCGCGGCGCTGGGAAACGCTGTGGGACGATCTCGAAAAACTCGCCCGGTTCATGACCGGCACGCCGATTCGCAGCGTGGTGTTCATCGAAGCCGAGGCCCTGATGCGGCTGGTCAACGAAAGTATTGGCAAGCGGCGCGAGTTCCGCCTGGCCGACGTCGATCGGCTTCCGTTCGGCAACAAGATCATCGCGGCTTGAACAGCGCGGCGTCGAGGATCGACCAGAGGTGGATGACCCAGCCGAGCAGCACAATCCAGAGCACGGCGGCCAGCACGAAATGCGTCAATGCCATCAACGGCCGGCCCTGAACCAATTGGCCCAGTCCGGGAATAAAGAAGCTGCAAATTGCGGCAAGCACGTTGCCGGCCGAACCCTGTCCGGTCATGCGAGGAAATGTGTGGCTAGAGTTGAGTGGTCAACATGATAGCCCTATTCGTCACCCTAAGCGAAATCTTGCGTCAACGGCGTTCGTCGTGCTCACTTCGGCGTCTCCGCCGCCCGCAGGTTGCGAAACGAGATGTCGGTCGTCGGGTCGTGGCCCTGGATAAGAATCGTGCCAGGCTCGGTGCGCAAACCTTCGCGCGGATTTTCGCTGGGCGCTCGATTGTCGGTCCAATCGGTCACCTGCTGCCCGTTGACCCAGACGGCGACGTGGTTGCCCGTGGCCACAATGGTCTTATAAAACCATTCGAAGTCGTTCGACACCACCTTGCGGGCCTTCTGGCGGCGGTAGATGGCGCCGGTGCCGAAGTCGAGCGGCCGCGTGCGATCGTTGTCGGCATAGCCGTTGTGAATCTGGCTCTCGTAACCCATCCACCAGTCGCCCGGAATGCTGCGAAAAAAGATCCCGCTGTTGCGTTTTTCGCCGTTCACGAACACTTCGAGCTGCAACACGAAGTCGCCGTATCGCAGGTCGGTTTCGAGCTGACCGGGGCCGTTCTTCACGTTCAGCTCGCCGGCCGGCGTGACGCTGAACTTGCTCTTTTTGCCGGGATATTCCTTCCAGCCCGAAAGGTCGCGGCCGTTGAGAATCGGTTTCAGTCCCAGCGGACGCAGCTTGACGTTGCGGAACTCGACCGGGCCTTGATTGAGCTGCAGGCCGATGTAACCGCGTCGCACGGGCGTGGCATCGGTGTAATCGAGCACGACGTGGCCGTCGAGCGTGACGACAAAGTGCCCGCCTTGGGCTGTGACGTCGTAGGCTTGCCATTGGCCGGTCGTTTGGCCGTGGTCGCCCTTCTGACGCTTGACGAAACTGCCGGTGGGGAAGGGATTGTCGTCGGCCGCGATGTTCAGTTCATAGCAGTCGGCCGCCGGATCGGCCGGTTTGGCCGCGGTGCGCAAAAAAACGCCGCTGTTGGTCTTTTTGTCGGCCCGGAACTCCAGCTTGAGCTGATAGTCGGCGAATTCGCTGGTGGTGTTGAGCAACCCCTGATCGCCTTGAGAAACGGCGATGGCCCCGTCGTTGACGTGCCAATTCGCATGGTTGTTCGGCTGCCAACCGAACAGCGTCTCACCATCGAACAGCAGCATCCAGCCTTCGGCCAACTCTTCGGGCGAAAGCGTGTTTTGTGGCGAGGTTTCCTCGGCGGCGAAGGCCGGCGACGCAACGAGCAAAAGGACAAGCGACAGCAACGGCGGGCGAAGCGAAACGAAGCACATGCGCGATCTCGGCGGAGTGGGGCAAGGTGGCAGACGCCTGCTGATCTTTGCCTATTCTGCCGGCGATTTCAAGCTGCTTAGCTCGAAGCGCTGAGCTCCTTGGCAACCCGCCGGTGCTTGACAACCTCCGCCGCACGGGGATCTTGGGGGCGGCATTTCGGCTCTCGCGGCTGCTTGGGCCCTTGCTTCAGAGACTCCAATAAGTATCGCAATGACATGGCTCGACCCTCCTTGTAGCCCCGATCCGCCAGGGCCAATGAGTGCCCTGGTTCTGCTAATCGCTAAAGCAGTTGCCGTGCCAGCTTCGTTTTTTCTTGGATTCGGCAGTGATACTATTTGGCAAGAAGTCTCTGTAGGGAACGGACTCCGTGCCGTTCCGGGAAGTGCGAATCGACCGTTTTTTGCGGGTTTCCCGGAACGGCACGGAGTCCGTTCCCTACAGAACACCCTCCTCGACTTTTGCCCGCTATGCGGATAAGCTGAAGACCAGCGGTGGGCTTGTCGCCCTTCGGCGGAAGCATCGTTATGCATGTGCTTTGGGTTTGGTTATCTCGGTATCTCGCGGAGCCTTGGCTCGACGAGCACGACCTGCTCGCCGAAGCCTATCAGACCAGCGATCCGGGCATCGGCTTCTGGGCCCGCTTTCTCCAAGGCGCGATCGCGAGCGGAATCGCACATGCCGTGCTGTTGATCGGTCTGGCTCAATGGCACCTCGTCGAACCGCTGAAGGAACCACCCGCCCTGCTGTCGGTCGTTCCGTCGCTCGACGAGACGCCGATCGAGGCCCTTGACGTCGACTATCTTCCGGCGGAAGAAACCGAGGAGCAATCCGACAACGCCTTGGCGGCCACCAGCATGTCGTCGGCCCCGGTGATCGAAGACGAGCCGCTGCTGACCAGCGTCAGCGAGCCGACCGAAATGACGGCCACCATCGAGCTGCCGCCGATGCTCACCGCGCTGAGCGGCTTCGAGCTGAGCGATGTGGTGGTGCAAACGGGCAGCGTCGGCGTGGAAGTCACCGAGGTCGAGGGCGCGGTCGATCGGCTCACGGAAGAAATCCTGACCAACCTCGAAGAAAGCCGCGTGCTGGTCGTCTGGCTGATGGACGCTTCGATCAGCCTCAAGCCCGACCGTCAGGCCGCCGCTGACCGGCTGCAACATATCTATCAAGAGATCGACGCTTCGGGCGGGGCTGACGGCGAGGCGCTGCGGAGTTGCGTGGTGGCCTTCGGCCAACAGGTGCAAGAACTCGCCCCGCCGACGGCCGACTATCATCAGATCGTGGAAGCCATTCACAAGGTGCCGACCGACCCGTCGGGCATCGAGAACGTCTTTTCGGCCGTGCTCACCTGCGTGGTCCGCTATCAGAAAGAGCGGGTGCAAGAGCACCGCCGAGTGATGATCGTGATCTGGACCGACGAGTCGGGCAACGACTACGCCAGGCTGGAAGACGCGGTGCAATTCTGCCGCAACAACGTGGTGCCGGTCTATATCGTCGGACCGTCGGCGATGTTCGGCAAAGAGCAGGGCACGCTGTCGTACCTGCACACCGACGGCAAACGCTATCAACTGCCGGTCGACCGCGGCCCCGATTCGGTGCGCGAGGAACGGCTGCACTTGCCTTACTGGTTCGAGGGAAGCCAATATGAAACGCTGCACGCCGGCCTGGGGCCGTTCGCCCTCACGCGGCTGGCGCACGAGTCGGGCGGGGCGTATTTCATCAAGGACAATCCGGGCGACGGCTCGCCGTTTGCCATCGAGACCATGCGACGCTACGAGCCGGAGTATAACTCGCCCGACGAGTATCTGCGGGCGGCGGGCCACAGTCAGTTGCGAAAGGCGGTGCTCGCCGTCGTCGATTTCACGCGGCAACGCAAGTTCAAAGGAACGCCGCGGCTCTCATTCGCTCCCACCGGGCAAAGCTACTTCAACGAGATGCGCGAGGCGCAAGAGACCGCCGCCTACGACAGCATGCTGTTGCAGCAGTGCCTGGGCGTTTTCGGCGCGCGGGGCCTGGAGCAGGCGTACTCCAGGGAAACCTCGCCGCGCTGGCGGGCCTGGTACGACCTGACCTACGGGCGGCTGCTGGCGATGATGGTGCGGTGCAATGAATACAACTGGGCCTGCGCCACGATGAAGGCCAAGGGCGCCGATTTCGTCGACAAGAAATCGAACCGTTGGCAATTCAAGCCCGACGGCAACTTGCACTATGGCAGCCAGGACGAGCGGATGGCCAAAGAGGCCACGCGGCTCTTGACGCGCTGCGTAAAAGACAACCCCGGCACGCCCTGGGCGGTGTTGGCCCAGCGCGAGTTGAAAGATCCGTTCGGCTTCAAAGTCGTGGAAGCGTACGTCGCTCCTCCACCGCCGCCGCCCAAAGCGAAGCCGGGCAAGCCCGCACCACCGCCTCCACCCCCGTCAAACCAGCGCCGCACCGAACAGCCTCGCAAACTGCAGAAGCCGGTCGAGGCGGACTTGCCGAAGCTTTAGCCGCGCGGCCGGGAAATTTCGATGCCGCGCATCGCGACTCGACACGCTCACAGACTCGCGTATCGCCAACGGTTCAGCGTCGGCCTGCGCATGCTCGGCTGCCTGGTGCTGCTGGCCGGCACCATCGTGCTGGTGGCCACCCTTGCCGAAGTGGCCAAGGGGGCGTCGCGGACCACGGTGGCCCGCATGGCTGTGTTGGGCTCTATGCTGGTGCTCATCGGCGGACCGTTGTTCTGCGGCGAACGCGGCAAGCTCTTCGACCGTCAGACCCGCACCCTGACAAGCTGGCTAGGTGTTTTCAGGCCGCTGTGGCGCACGACGTTGGATCTAAGCCACTATCAATCGGTCGGAATCGAGACTTACGATGAGGGCGGGGTGAGTCGTTGGCAGGTCCGGTTCTCGAACGCGCAGGGCGAGCGGCTGGATGTGTTCGACCTTGCCGATCGCGAAGCGGCCGAATGCGCGGCGCGCCAGGTGGCCGGCTTTTTGTCGCTGTCCCTTGCGGCGCTGCCGCCGCTGGTCGGCCCTGTGCCTGCCGCGGTATCCGTTTCACCCGATGCCGGCGCTGCCCCGCCGCCCGCGGAAGCCTGTTGGGTCTATCGCCGCCATTTCGGCCCGGTCGCAAGGCTGTTCGGCGTCATCCTGGCGTCGCTGGCGATCATGGTGGAATTGGGAATCGTAAGTGCGGCAGCGAAAGAGAATAGCCGTTGGTTGCCGGGAGCCGCCGCGGTGTCGCCGCTGTTGGTGCTTGGTTTGTGGTTGTTCTTCGGCGGGCGCAGGGTCGCGGTCGATCGCACGCAGCAGACGGTCCGCGTGTGGCGTGCGTGGCCGCTTCCGCCGGCCGTTTACGACTTGGGCGAGTTTCACGCGGTGATTGTCGCTGCGGGCCAAGTGGCCGCGGCGATGGTCGCCGACCAAGAAGCGGCCGCACACTGCGTGGGGCTGCTCGATCGCGAGCAGCAACGCTTGGAACTGACGGAGGGGCTGCCCTATGACGATGCTCTGGCCGCGGCGGGCCGGCTGGCGGCAAGCGTGCAGCTTCCTTTAATCGACGAGCGGCAAGCCATTGTGAATTCGCAACGTGTGGCGGGGCGGGCATAGGCGTCGGCACCGCGCCGCCACCCTCTGGCACTGGCGATCATGAGGAATTACATTGAAGGGATCTGGGAAACATCGGGAGAAATGCCATGACTTATCAAGGCACCGTTGAAAATGGCGTTGTCGTTCTTGCCGCTGGCATGACGCTGCCGGAAGGGACTCAGGTTACCGTCGTGCCTAGCGCTACCGCCCCTCCGCCGCCAGAATACGACCCGTCGATGTCGATCGGCGAGAAGCTGGCTGAGTTCGCGCGCTGGTGTGGGACGTTCCCGACGGATCTGCCGACGGATCTCGCCAAGAACCACGACCATTATCTGCACGGCCGCCCTAAAAAACCATGAGTCGCGCGTTCGCCGACAGCTACTTTTACTTGGCGCTCGCGGATCCGCGCGACAGCGGCTACGTGCGCGCACAAGTGCTGAGTAGGACATGGAATGGCGCGATCGTGACGACGCAATGGGTGCTGATGGAAGTGGGCGACGCACTTTGCGCTCCGCGGGACCGTCCCAGGTTTCTCGCATTGCTCGGTCTCCTTGCCGCGGATCCGAACGTGTCGATTGTGCCGGCGGAGCCTTCGTGGTTCGAGCGCGGACTCGACCTTTACCGCCGCCGGCCCGACAAAGAATGGTCGCTCACCGACTGCATCAGCTTCGTGGTCATGGAGGACGAGGGACTCCGAGAGGCGTTGACCGCCGACGTGCATTTCGAGCAAGCTGGGTTTATTGCACTGCTTCGAGATGAGCCATGACCACGGAGAGCCTTCCCATGCCCGGCAACGTCTCGCCCCAACTGATCTTCGATACGCTGAACGCCTTTCAGCGATCGGCCGCGCTGAAGTCCGCGATCGAGCTCGATCTGTTTACGGCCATCGCCCAGGGCCGCGATAACCCGAAGTCGTTGGCCGCGGCCTGCGGCGCCGCCGAGCGCGGCGTGCGCATTCTGGCCGATTACCTGGCGGTGATCGGGCTGTTGACCAAGTCGCACGACCGCTGGAAGCTGACGCCCGACTCGGCGCTGTTCCTCGACCGGCGATCGCCGGCCTATCTGGGCGGGGCCGTCGAGTTCATGGGTTCGGACGAGCACCGCCGCCAGTTCGACGAGCTCACCGCCTCGGTCCGCAGGGGCGGGGCGCGCGACGACGATCAAAGCGTACTCGCTCCCGACCATGAGGCCTGGGTCCGATTTGCCCGTGGCATGGCCGGGCTGATGGCCACGCCGGCCGAGGCTCTGGCCGACCGGGTCGTCGGGCCGGCCCCGTGGCCGATGAAAGTGCTCGACATCGCGGCCGGCCACGGGCTGTTCGGCATCGCCGTCGCCCGCCACAATCCGCAATCCACGATCGTCGCCGTCGATTGGCCGAACGTGCTGGCCGTGGCCGTGGAGAATGCAAAGCAGGCGGGCGTGGTGGACCGCTACCAGACGCTGCCGGGCAGCGCCTTCGACGTCGACTTCGGCGACGGTTACGACGTGGTTTTGCTGACGAACTTCCTGCATCACTTCGACCGATCGGCCATCGACAAGGTGATGCGCAAGGTATACGCGGCACTCAAGCCCGGCGGCCGTGCATTCGCGCTGGAGTTTGTGCCCCACGACGACCGCGTGACGCCGCATACCTCGGCTTCCTTCGCGCTGGTGATGCTGGGCACGACGCCGGCCGGCGACGCCTACACGTTTGCCGAGTACCGCGAAATGTTCGTCGCCGCCGGCTTTTCGCGCTGCGAGTGCTCTGACCTGGAACCGACCGTGCAGCAGCTCATTGTGGCCCATCGCTGAGACGACGATCGATCGCGCAGGCCACGACGCCCGCCCCAATCGCGGCCAACGTCCAGAGGGCCTGGGGCTCCCATGTGCTCAATGCCCAGGAATAGCTCTCGAGCAGCATGAACGCCGCACCGAAAAAAAACGCTGACGAAACGAGCCAAACGCAAGGGGTGCGGTAGGGGCGTGCCAAGTCGGGTTCGCGCCAGCGAAGTACGACGATCGACAGACTGACCAGGAGGAGGAAAAACCAGAATGCCGGAAACGTGAACTTCGCCATGCGCTCGAAGCCATCGCGCGACAGCGTGCCGTCAGACCAGCCAAATCCCGCGACCAGACCCAAGGTGATCGCCCCCTGCAGCAGCAGCGAGGCGACGGGAGCATCGCGGCGCGCACTCCACACGCCGAACGGGCGAAACAGGCGGTGCTGTTTTCCCAGTGCGTAATAGATCCTGGCCCCCGTGAATGTCATGCCGTTGATCGCGCCCAGCGTCGAGACCGCGACCAACACGCTCACGCCTTTTCCGCCCCAGTCGCCGAGTCCCAGCCGCGTGACGTCGGCTGCAACCGCCTCGGCCGAACGCACGCCCTCCAACCCCAAGGCATGAATGAACGCGCCGTTGACCAACAGGTAGATCGCGGTCACGGCCGCCGTTCCGACCAGCAACGCACGTACGATGTTGCGTTCCGGATCGCGGACCTCGGCGCCCACGAACGCCATGTCGTTCCAACCGCCGTAGGCGTAGAGAATCAGGATCATGGCCAGGCCCCAATTGGCGGGCGACGCGGACGCGGCTGGCAAAGTCTCGACGGGCGGCGCCGACACGCAAAAGCCGACGCCGATCACCATCGCCAGTCCGGCGATTTTGACCAGCGTGAGAACGTTTTGTGTCCACTTGCCAGTGACCACACCCAGCAGGTTGACGCCGGTCAACAGAGCCACGACCCCGCCCGCGTATAACACCGGCGACATCCGGCCCAGCGGCACGATGTGTTCGGCGTATTGTGCGAACACAAAAGCCAGCGAGCCGATCGCTCCCGGCCGCACCAGCCACAACTCGCACCAGGCAAAGAGGAAGCCGACCGGCCGGCCGTAAGCCCGTGAGAGATAGACATAGTCGCCACCGTCGGCCGGCAAAGCCGTCGCCAACTCCGCGTAGCACAGCGAGCCGACCAAGGCGAACAGGCCGCCCAACAGCCAGACGGCCAGAAACGAAAGCGTGTCGGGCACGCTGGCGGCGATTTGCGGCGCGGTGACGTAGACGCTGGAACCGATGATGATGCCCACGATGATCGACGTGGTGTCGAACAGCGTAAGCTGGCGCCGAGGTGCGGCGGGCGAAGCGTCATCGGCCATGTCGGCGCCTGCCTTATTCCTGCTGGCGAAAACACCGGTGGAAGGCGACCATCGTCTGCCGCGCCGCCGAGTGCGAATCGGGCCAGGGCAGTGCCTCGGCCGAGGCATACCCTTCGTAGCCGATTTCGGCCAGCGCCGCGGAGATCGGTGCGAAGTCGATGTGCCCCAGTCCGGCCGGCCGGCGATTGGAATCGACGAAGTGGACATGCCCGATATGGCGGCCGCCGCGGCGAATCGCTGCCGGCAAATCGGCCTCTTCGATGTTCATGTGGAACAGGTCGGCCAGCAGCACGACGTTCTTGGTCGAGAGGCGTTCGAGCAACCGCACGCCGGCCTCGACCGTGTTGGCCACGTTCGTTTCGTAGCGATTCAGTGGCTCGTAGATCAGTGGCACCTGGTACTGCTTGGCATGTTCGCCCAAGGCATCGAGCGCCTCGCTCAGGTAGCCGGTGGCCGTGGCATGATCGACGGCGTCGCCGCTACGGCCTTGCATCGAGCCGATGATGGCCGGCGCGCCAAGCGGGCCGGCAAAGTCGATGATCGAACGGATGAAGGCCTGGGCCTTGTGACGCAAGGCGGCGTCGGACAAAGTCAGGTGCAATCGCCCTTTGACCCAGCCGGCGCCGGTGCCCACCGCCGCCAATGAGAGATCGTGATCCCTGAGCAACGTCCGCAGTTGATGGGGGGCGACCGCATCGGCGGCCGGCGGAAAGACTTCGATCGCATCGAAGCCCAATTCGTGTGCCGTTCGGCACGCCGCCGGCAGATCGTCCCAAAAAACGAACGGCCCGCCGCGCGCTTCCGGCACCAGGCTCACCGTAACGCTCGATTTAATCATTGATATTCACCATAAGCTGTAGGGTGGGGCAAGCTCGCTTGCCCCACCCTACGACAGGAACAGCGGCTTGAGGTGCCGCTCGTAGAGATTCTCCGTCACGTTCTTGGCAATCGTCGGCTCGCAGGCATCGAGCATGCTCAGATAGCGATCGCCCATTTGCGCGGCGATCTTGTAGCCGACGTGGATCAACTGCCGCAAGTGAGGATTGAACTCCCGGCAGGCCGGGTCGTGCCGCAGCGCCGCGACGTATTGCTGCGCGCTCCAGCCGTGCATGGCTTGCGGCGAAGGGAGCTTGGCCGGATCGATGTCGATCACCGCCGCGTAGGGCCCGCACAGGGCGTCACGCTTCTCGAACGCCTTGGAATAGATTTCCTTGGCCACGGCCAGCCCTTCGCCGCCCGCTTCGGCCAGCCCGATGACCTCTTCCAGCCAGGTGGTGCCGGCGGTCTTGATGTGCAACCCGGCCCCGCTGCGGGCCAGCGACCGGCGAATGGGAGCGTAGAGCGAAAACTTGTCGCTGCCCGAATGAACGCTGAGCTTCAAACTTGGCGGCAGACCAAACTTGCGGACCGCCAGCGCGATCACCGCCAGGTCTTGCTGGAACTCCTTCTCGAACTGCCGCAAATCGCCCACGTAATCGACGCCCTTGTTGAACCGACCCGTGAACTTGGGCGCGATGGTTTGCAGCGGGATGTTTTCGTCGGCCAGCGCGGCCAGGATGATCAGCAGTTCGGGCGGCGTTTGCGGGCTGTCGGTTTCGTCCATCGAAACCTCGGTGATAAACCGGCCCTCGCCCTTCGCCTGGGCGATGTGCCGGTAGATGGCGCCCGCGTCTTCCACGGCCCGCAGATACTTGGACGCCACTCGTTCGACCTCGGCCTTCGCCGCGTTCATCGGCTCGTCGATGCCGGCTATCTCCAACTTGCCGACCAGGTCGCGGTGCCGATCGACGAACGCGGCCACGCGCTCAGCCGCCGCCGGTTTGCCGATCGAATCGGCCACGTCGATGGTGTAGAAGTCGGACGAATCCAGAAAGCCGTCGACCGTTTCCAGGCGGATGTGGTCGGCATCGACGTGATAGGGCTTGTTCCAGCCCAGCTCGCGGACCGCGGCCTCGGCCGCCTCGCGCACGCTGCCGGGCTGCGAGCCGACGATCGAATGTTCTCGATACGACTTGTTCCACACCGGCACGACGTCCGCGCCGCGTTCGGCGGCAAGCTGGCAGGCCCGCAACTGGGCCTTGGCCTGATGCGCGAAGCGATCGCCGACGCCGAAGGAGAATTTCGAGAGAGTGAGCATGATCGGAGGGTTCAGGGTTCAGTCCACGTCGCACAATCTATCGGGCAGGCGTGAGGGGTGCAATAATCAAAGGCGTTGGGCGATAGGCGGCGACCAGCAACCATTGCCTCCGAACGTATCGCCAGCGCGATTCGACTCCGCCATGGGATATCCTCCTGTGAAAGTTGAAACCGGTCAGTGCCTTACTGACGGTGCCCTGGCTTCAATCCACGGCCAGAGCCGTCGCCTTGTGAGAAATGGGCCGGCGGGCACGCAAACGTGCCCTTGAGAGTAGCCTTTGAATGGAGGATGTCAACTACCTGCGCCCCGCTTTTTTTACGGCCTCCTGCGCGAATCGTCCGCCGTCGTTCTCGCCGTGAAGCCGTTGTGGCAATCATGGAGAAACCCCGTCCGTACGCTGGCGCCCCGCTGGCCGCAACCAGGAAACCAATATCGAACAATTGGACCCGTCCCGGAACTGTCCCGCTTGTTTGCTCCGCGATTGGGGTATCGTCGCACGCTCAGGTTCTCCGACTCGGCAGTGTCCGTAGCGTCTCGCCCATGCCGATGCCCTTGGTATGGCCGTCCCCTTGATAAGGCAAGGTCGGCGGACGGAAGTGGTGATTTCGGTGCTCAATGGCTGGGCTGCTGCACCCTCCACGCGGACGCTCAGAGCGGCAGGCGATAGCGCGAGTCATATTCATCGCTGGACGTGTGGTTGAGCGGATCGGTAGTCGAGAGCAGCTCGCCGCCGTGCCCGTAGGCGAATGTCGTCGTGGGGTCCAGGTTGGTCTTCGACCGAGGCGGGCCGGCAGGGGCGAGGCGATCGCCTGGTCGCAGCCCCTAGACGTTCGCTGGGGGCCCGGCGTGGTGGCAGCCGATGCCAGGCATCGGGTCTCGGGCGCCGCACTCAATCACCGTCCGGATTTCATCGGCCGACATCCCCCGTTCGATCATTTCTTCCTTCAACGCCATTTCGCGGCCCTGCCTCCAACACTTCGCCAGGGTGCCCCCAACGATCGCCGTAATTCCGCAAATCAAACCGCCCGCAACGGCCACGAGGGCGATCGTTTCACCAGATTCGAACTTCGATAGAATATCCATCATCGGCAACACCTTTTCTTTGAAAAACGCGGGGCAGCAGGGTTATTCGCTCGTCGGCCTCGATTATTGACTACGCGCCGAGGACGCTTCAATAGCGGGCGGAGAGAGGAAGAGACGGAGAGACGGAGAGCTGAGCCACGAACTGTCGGAGCTGACGCCGCGCCGTTACCACATAACGCACGCCATCCAGGCCTTCCGTCGCGCACATTTTCACTTTTGCCAGACCGGGCATAAGCTGCTTTTCACTTCGCCCTCTGGGGCCGATCCGTCGGGAAGTTCGCAAGTGCAAGTGCAGCAACAGGTTGTGGCAAACCAGCGGTAAAGCTTCGCCGAACCCGTTTTCATCGGGCAGTCGCGCGCATGAGGATCTCAACCTCAATCGAGGTTTTTGTGGGGACGAAGGATCGCCGAGAGATCGTGCGAACGGCCGACTACGAGGTATTGTGTGGATCGATGCTCAGCTCCCGGCGCTTTGCTTCGCTGAGATTCCAGGGCAGAAAGCCGTGGACCTCGGCGGGGGCTTGGCCGCCCGCTTCCGCGCAGCTCTCCAAGTACCACGTTAACCACTTGCGAGGATTCAACCCCTGCTTTCTCAGGGTCGCGAACAACGAAAAGAGCATGGCCGCCAAGCGGCCGCTCCACAGCGCACCCGATCCGTAGTAGTTCTTGCGGCCCACGGCTGGGCCGCGCGCCTCGCGCTCCGAGGCGTTGTTGTCCATCGGAATCCGTACATCGTCCACGAACCGAGTCAGCCCCGTCCAATGCTCCTGCAAACTGGTCAGCACCTTGCGGCGCGGTTCGCGGAGGTCCGGGCCGGCAAGTTCCCGCTCGGCTTCGGCCTGCATCGCGCTCACCGCTTGGCGTAGTGTGGCATCGGCCGCCTGAAATTCCGAGCTGCCCGGAGCGTGCTTCAGACGCTCGCGTTGGCAGCGATAGAGCTCGCGGATGCGTTCCAGCCAGGCCAAAGCCCAGGGCTTCAACTCCCCCCAGCCCTTGCCCACCTCGACAAAATCCCGCCGTACATGGGCCCAGCAAAACGCCAGCAGAATGTTTCCCGATTTGACCTGGTCCATCGCCTTGTAGGCGGAGTACCGGTCGACCACCAAGACCATCTTGGCCCCGGCCGGGAAGTGGCCTTGGGGCACTTCGTGGCTGCGGCTGGGATCGAGAACAAAGACCACCGTATCGGTCCCCAGGAAGACCCACAACCACCAGCGATGCCCGACCTTGCCTTCGTGGTCGATGAACATCATCCAGCGTGTTTCGTCGGCCTGGCTCAAGGGCGACTGGGCGTTGCGTGTTCGCAGGGCCTCGTACAGCGGCGCGAACATCGGCTCCAGACGCTTCAGGCCCTCGTTGACGGTGCCCGCCGCCACGTTCAAGCCCAGCAGTTGCCACTGGGCCAGCAGCCGTTCGACCGGTTGATGGCT
Source organism: Pirellulales bacterium (assembly GCA_035533075.1). Taxonomy (NCBI): domain Bacteria; kingdom Pseudomonadati; phylum Planctomycetota; class Planctomycetia; order Pirellulales; species Pirellulales bacterium. The sequence continues at coordinate 23,924 of DATLUO010000288.1, forward strand.
GAAGAACTTGGCCACCAAAATCTCGACCCAGAGGGAGGTGCCCAGCAGGCCTTTGGGGATCAGTTTCGGGGCTGGCGGAGCGGTGACGGTTTGCGGAGCGCCTGCCGCCGGACAGTGGCATGACCGCCGATAGCGTCGGCGGCGGATTCGACGGCGGTGCGGGCGGACGTCGATTTCGATTTGCTCCGAATCCTCGCTGCCACAAAGCGTGTAGGGGAGGCCGCAGTCCGGGCAGATGCGTTGGTCTTCGGGCACATCGCGGAACTCCTCGTGGACGGGTAAGTGGCTATGGTCCCGGCGACGCGGTCCGGGGCGGTCCCGGCGTTGGCCGCGTGGTTTACGTTCGGGCGTTTTGCCCTCTCCGTCCGGGTGGAGTTGGTTCGAGCGGTCGCCGCGCGTCTTTTCGGTTTTCCGACCGAAGAGGCGGTCTTGCAACTTGCGGTTCTCGCCGCGCAGTTGCTCGGCCTCCGCTTCCAGTTTCGCCAGACGTTCGAGCGCATGGGCGTGGCATGATTTCCAGTATCCAGCCTGTTGCCGCAGTTCGGCGTTCTCGCGTCGCAGTTCGGCGTTCTCGCGGCGGAGCAATACAAGCTCCGCGACAATTGGCTCCCACTGCGCGGGGAAGTCCCGGCATTCATCGCTCAGAGCTAGGTCAAGCAGCGTGCCATCCATGATGGACGTGCTTTTACCCCGGAAATACCAGCGGGGACCAGATCAGTCCGCCAAAAAAAACGGGTTCGGCGAAGCTTTAC